>NZ_CP139715.1:4710000-4995000 GCF_034377285.1 Thalassobaculum sp. OXR-137
GCGCGGGTCGACCATCGTCTGCAGCAGATCGATGACCAGGTTCGTGGCGACGAAGATCATGGCGAGCACCAGGATCGTGCCCTGCAGCACCGGCAGGTCGCGGGTCAGGATCGCCTTGTTCAGCAGGAACCCGGTGCCGGGCCAGGTGAAGATCGTCTCGACCAGGATCGACCCGCCCATCAGGTAGCCGAACTGCAGACCCATGACGGCAAGCACCTGGGGCATGCAGTTCTTGATGACGTGGAAAAGGATCTCGCGCTCGTTCAGCCCCTTGGCCCGCAGGGTCTCCACGAAGTCCTGGTTCAGGATCTCGGCGACCGCCGCCCGGGTCGTGCGGGTGATGATGCCGATCGGGATCATCGACAGGGTGACCATCGGCATCAGCAGATGGCGGAAGTGGTTCCATTCCCAGAAATTGAAGTCGTCGGAGCCGCGCGGCCCCATCCCGGTCGCCGGCAGCACGTTCAGCTCGACGGCGAAGATGATCACCAGCACGATGCCGAGCCAGTAGTTGGGAATGCTGACGCCGATCACGGCGATGCCGGTGACGCCGCGATCGACCGGACCGCCGGCGTGATAGCCGGCCACAAGACCCATGACGAAGGCCAGGCTGAAGGCGACGATCACCGCGCCGGCGGCGAGCAGGATGGTGTTGCCGAGAGCCTTGAACAACTCGTCGGTGACCGCCCGGCCGGTGGCGATGGAGTTGCCTAGATCGCCGGTCAGGACCTTGCCCAGCCAAATCGCGTATTGGACGGGGATCGGCTTGTCGAAGCCGTAGGCCTTCTTGACCATGGCGATGGTCTCGGCGCTGGCGTCCTCGGGAAGCAGGGTGTTCAGGGGATCGCCCGGCGCGATGTAGACCAGCGCGAAGCAGACGATGCTGACACCGAGCGCAATGGGGATCGCGTAAAGCAGGCGGCGCAGAATATAGGCGGTCATCTGGGGGTCCCTTCAGCTCGGAGATGCCTCTGGCGAGGGAGGTCCGGCCGGCCCCGGGTGGGCGGGCCGGCCGGACCGGACTTGGTCGGGGCTTACTCGACCACGATCGGGGTGAGGTCCTGGAACCAGCTCTGGGCCTGGACAAAACCCTTCACGTTCGGGGCGATGGCGCGCGGGTTGACGTCATGGGCGACCATCAGCATCGTCGCGTCGTCCACCATCAACTCGTGCAGCTTGGTCAGTTTCTCCATCCGCGTCTTCGGATCGAAGGAGGCGTAGATCTCGTCGATCACGGTATCGACCTCGGGGTTGGTATAGTGCCCCCAGTTCGAGCCCTTCGGCGCATGCTGCTTGCTGTAGACGTGGCGGATCAGGGCGCTGAACGGATCCTGCAGGGCACGGCTGATGTTGATGCCGTCGATCTGCGGGTTCTTCTCACGACCCGGACGGCCGACATCGAGCAGCGCGTTCCAGTCCATGACGTCCAGGGTGGTGTCGAAGCCGACCGCGTCGAGCTGGCTCTTCACCAGTTCGTTCATCGGCAACGGCTGCATCTGACCGGAACCCGAGGTGGAGATCGCCAGGGTGATCTTGCACGGGTAGCAGCCGGCTTCCTTGAGCAGCGCGGTCGCCTTCTCCGGGTCGTACTCGTAGACGTATTCGGGCTTGCCGTAGTACGGGGTCGACGGCGGCACGATGCCGTAGCCCTCGATCATGTAGCCGCCGAGCAGTTCCTTGAACTCAGGCCGGTTCAGCGCGTAGTTGGCGGCCCGCCGAACCTTCACGTCCTTGAAGGCGCCATCGACGAAGTTGAGCTGGTACGACCAGTTGTGCGGATACGGCGCCGTGACGATGTTCATGCCGGCGGATTCCAGACGCGGAATGGTGTCCGGCGAGGGCGCCTCGATGAAGTCGACCTGGCCCGACAGCAGGGCGGCGGCTCGGGTGGTCGCCTCCGGCATCGGGATCAGGACCAGACGGTCATGCTTCGGGATGCGGTTCGGGTCCCAGTAGTCGGGATTCTTGACCAGCTCCAGGCGCTCCTGCGCCACCATGCTCGAGAACTTGTACGGGCCGGTACCCGACGGATCGACCGAATACTTCTCGTAGTCGTTGCCGAGCTCGGTGAGCTTGCAGCGGCTGATCATGAACCAGTAGGAAAGCTGGTAGGGGAACAGCGCATCCGGCTGCTTGGTGATGAAGGCGACCGTGTGGTCGTCGATCACCTCGACCTTGTCGATGATGCCGGTTCGGTTGCGGATGTCGGCGAACTGCTTGGCGTTGAACTGCGGCGCCTTGTCGTCGGAGACGCGGGCGAAGTTCCAGGCCACGTCCTCGGCGACGAAATCGCAGCCGTCATGCCACTTCACGCCTTCGCGCAGCTTGACGATCCAGCGGGTGTGGTCGTTGGGATCGATGTCCCACGAGGTCGCCAGACCCGGCTTGATATCGGCCGCGGTCTCGCCCTGGGACAGGTCCCACAGCGTCAGCGTGTCATAGAGGTTGTAGCCGACGAAACGGTAGCCCTCGAACCCCTGGTCGGGCTGGCCGATGGTGATCGGAATGTCGCCTGCCGTCATGGCGACGCGAAGCACGGACTCCGCCGACGCGGGAAGCGCCGAAAGGGCCAGCCCGGCAGACACGGCGAGCGCCGATGCCAGTGTCTTGATGTTACGCATTGTGAAGCCTCCTTGCGTGTACCCGCCGCGCCATTCGCACCGCCCCGAGACCGGTTCGACCGCCCGTGAAGGTGGCCTCCGGCCTTTCTTCGGCGCCGTCCCGCCTGCCCGCTCCCCGGGAGCCGGAACACACGATCGACCCGCGACATGGCTTCAGGGTTTTGCAATCGGCATGCCGAAATTCGCCAAATTGTATCCAATTTTTATCGAGGCGGCCGAACTGGATATGAAGACGATAGATAAAACCGAAGAAATTCAATCCTATGTCCCGAAGTTCTCCCTTATGGACGAGATGATGAGGAGCCGGACGCGCCGTCAAGATCAGCATCGCCGGCCATCAAACCACATGCTGCATTGCACTATTGTGCACAGTTAGAATCCATTGATTGCGCAATTGATGCTCACGCTCTCGATTTCCGGAAAGCCAGGATCGATCCGTATTTCATATGAAGCTGAAATCATTGCGAGTCTGGAATCGGTGTTCGCCGCTAATTTGTGCACTGCAAAATGACTGGACGGAGATACCGATTTTTTGGATACAATAAGGAGGCGCGCCCGGTTTCGCCTGCGCGCAAGCCAGCCATTTGCCAGGGGTTCCGCGATGTCCAGCGACGATCGAACCGCGTCCATGCGCCAGGCCTTCGAGGCCATGACCGCCCTCAACGGTCTCACCCTGCCGTCCGAGCGGGTGGAGACGATCTACGAAGGCTTCGTCGGCCTGCAGGCGATGGTCGCCGACCTGCGCCGGCCGCGCACCGCCGCGGCCGAGCCCGCCGGCATCTTCGTTCCCACCACCATTACCCGGAGTGCCGCGCCATGACCGAACCGCTGGAAAGCCTGTCCATCGCCGAACTGGGTGCGAAGCTGCGCGACGGGTCGCTGACCTCCGCCAAGATCACCGAACATTGCCTCACGCGCATCGCCGATCTCGATCCGGCCCTGAACGCCTTCATCACGGTGACCGGTGATCGGGCCATGCAGGATGCCGCCAAGGCCGACAAGGAACTGGCCGAGGGGACCGACCGCGGCCCGATGCACGGCATCCCCTATGGGCTGAAGGACATCTACGACACCGCCGGGATCCGCACGACCTGCCATTCCAAGCTGCGCGAGGACGTGATCCCGGCGACCGACAGCGTCTGCGCCGAGAAGCTGGTGAAGGCCGGCGGCGTGCTGCTTGGCAAGCTGTCGACCCACGAGTTCGCCTTCGGCGGCCCCTCCTTCGACCTGCCCTTCCCGCCTGCACGCAATCCCTGGAACCGCGACCACGGCCCGGGCGGATCGTCCAGCGGCTCGGGTGCCGCGGTGGCCATGGGCATGATGCGCACGGCCATGGGCTCCGACACCGGCGGCTCGATCCGCGGGCCGGCGGCCTATTGCGGCGTCATCGGCATCAAGCCGACCTATGGCCTGGTGAGCCGGCGCGGCGTGTTCCCGCTGTCCTACACCATGGATCATTGCGGACCGCTGTCGAAGACGGTGGAGGACGCGGCCATCACCCTGCAGGCGGTCGCGGGCTACGACGCCATCGACCCGGCCAGCGCCGACGTCCCGATCCCGGATTTCCGGGCGTCCCTCAATGCCGGCGTGAAGGGTATGAAGATCGGCCTGCTGCGCTCGTTCTATGCGGATGCAGAGGGCATGGCGCCGGAATGCAGCGCGGCGATCGACACCGCCTGCGAAACCCTGCGCAGCCTCGGCGCCGAGGTCGAGGACGTCCAGGGCGCCTCACCCTTCACCCAGTACAATTCCTGCGGACGGGTGATCCTGCTGGCCGAGGCCTACGCGATCCACGAGGAGGATCTGAAGACCCGCCCGCTCGATTTCGGCCAGCTCACCATGGAGCGGATCATGCTCGGCGCCTATATCTCGGCCGCCGATCTGGTCCAAGCCCAGCGCCTGCGTCGGGAACTGAGCCAGGAGGTGAACAGCATGTTCCTGAAGCAGTACGACGTGCTGCTCGCCCCCTCGTCCATGACCCCGGCCCCGCGGATCGACGCCCCCCAGAAGGGCTTCCCGCTGGCCTGGCCGATGCAGACCATGCCGTTCAACGTGACCGGCAACCCGGCCATGTCGATCCCCATCGGCTTCAGCGACAGCGGCCTGCCCCTGTCGATGCAGATCATCGGCGGCTACTACGACGAGGCGACCGTGTTCCGGGTCGGCCAGGCCTACGAGGCGGCCACCCAGTGGCACCTGAAATGGCCGGAGCCGGCCCTGGTGGAAGCCGCCTGACCGTCCGGCCGAACGACAACCGGCCGCGCCCCCTCTCGGAAGCGCGGCCGGTCGTTCTCATTGCCCAGGGAAGAGGACTCAGTCGCCCATTTCTTCCTTGTGGATCTTCCGGTACTTGGCGCCGAGTTCGCGCGCCTTCTCGTCGGACATGACGTCCCCGACCAGCGGCAGCACGTCCTCTTCCTCTTCCTCCAGATGGTGGAAGACGTCGTGGCGCAGCTCCTCGAACTTGTCGTCCCAGTCCTCGTCGTCCGGGGACATCTCTTCCATCTGCTCCATCACCTTCTTGTGCTCGCCATGCTCGGAGATGGCGTGCAGGCTCTCGTGACGGGCGTCCTTGGAGGTCTGGACGAGGGCGTTGAACAGGCTCTCCTCCTCGGCCTCGTGATGGGCGAGGAGCTCCTTCTTGGCCTTCGCCCACAGATCGTTGCGGGCCTTCTTGTCGCCGTCCTTCTCGGCGTGCAGGCGGTCGAACAGCGAGCGCAGCCGGTTATGTTCGGCGGCGATCACGTCAACGATGGTGTCCGACTTCTTCCCGCTGGCGGATTGGCGCTCCATGGTGTTCGTCGCCATTTCACTCTCCTGACATGGTGATGAGCGGCATTGCCCGCCGACCGGCGGGTCGCTCGTTATGATGCTGATCTGAAGAGAGAAACGACGCAGAACTCGAACGGTTCCAAACCGCCACGCCCCAGGGGCGAGCGGTCGCATTGCAGTGCAACATCGGATGCTTCATACCGGCGGGCAGTTGGCACAGGCGGATACGGCCCATGACGTTCCCGAGCGGTCTCACCCAGGAAGAGGCGGCGATCCGCCTGCAACACTACGGCCCGAACCGGCTGCCGGAGCCGAAGGCGCCGAGCCTCGCCGCGCTGTTCGGCCGCCAGTTCCTCAGCCCCTTCATCTACATCCTGATGATCGCGGCGGTCGTATCCTTCGCCATCGGCCAGATCCCGAGCGGCGCCTTCATCGTGGCGGTCCTCCTGATCAACGCGGCGATCGGGACGGTGCAGGAGCACGCCGCCCAGAAATCCGCCTCGGCCCTGCGCCGGATGGTGCGCGGGTCGGCCCGGGTCATCCGCGACGGCCGACCCTGCATGATCGACAGCGAGCAGGTGGTGCCGGGCGACCGGTTGCTGCTCAGCTCCGGCGACAAGGTGCCGTCCGACGTGCGGCTGTGCGACGCCCAGGGCCTGGCGGTGGACGAGTCCATGCTGACCGGCGAGTCCGTTACCGTCGCCAAGAGCGCCGAGGTCAGCGTCCGCAGCGACGCGCCGCTTGCCGAACGACGGGACACCTGTTTCGCCGGCACCGTCATCACCCATGGCCGGGCGGAGGGCGAGGTCATCGCCACCGGCCTCGCCACCGAGCTCGGCTCCATCGCCGGGGAAGTCTCCGCCCGGCGGGTGTCCGAGCCGCCGCTGATGATCCGGGTGCGCCGCTTCACCTATCAGGTCGCCGCCGGCATCGCGGTCGCCATCGCCGCCCTGATCGCCCTGATGCTGGCGGTCGGCGGCTACAGCACCTCGGAAATGGCGCTGATGGCGATCGGTCTCGCCGTCTCGGCCATCCCCGAGGGCCTGCCCGCCGCCCTGACCGTCGCGCTCGCCATCGGCATGGACCGCATGGCCAAGCACAACGTCATCATCCGCAAGCTGATCGCCGTTGAGGCACTGGGTTCCTGCACCTTCATCTGTTCGGACAAGACCGGCACCCTGACCGTCAACGAGATGACGGTCAGCCGGATCGTGCTGCCCGACGGGATCAGCTTCGCCGTCACCGGCGCCGGCATCGGTCCCGGCACGGTCGAGGAGCACGACACCGGCAGCGGGGCCTGCGTGCCGATGGCCCCGCATTTGAACCGACTGCAGGCGCTGTGCACCACCGGTACCCTGGCGAACGAGAGCCACCTGGACTATGCCGGCCGCGAGACCTGGGATTACGACGGCGACATCGTCGACGTGGCGTTCCTGGTGCTGGCCAAGAAGCTCGGCCTGTCGATCAGCGGCCTGCATGCCGAGCAGAGCCGCCTGGAGCTGGTGCCCTACGAGTCTGAACGGGCGTTCTCCGGCAGTCTGACCCGCTGGTCGGAACGACATTTCCTGCATGTGAAGGGCAGCCCCGAAAAGCTGCTGGCGATGTCCACGCATATGCAGACCGCCGACGGCCGGGTTCCGATCGACCATGCCGCCGTCACGGCCCAGTTCGAGGCTCTGGCCCGCGACGGCTACCGCGTGATCGCGCTGGCCCATCGCGAGCTGCCGGAGCGCGGCCCGGCGTTGCGGGCGATGGAGGAGATGACCCTGCTGGGCATGGTGGCGATGATCGATCCGATCCGCCCGGAGGCCCGTGAGGCGGTGGACCGCTGCCGGGCCGGCGGCATCGAGGTGGCGATGATCACCGGCGACCACCCGGCCACCGCCCATGCCATCGCCCGCGACCTGGACATTGCCGGACCGGACGACCCTGTGGTCACCGGCAGCGACCTGAAAGCGGCCGAGGCCAGAGGCTTGGATCATATCGACGCCCTGGTGCGCGACGCCCGGGTCTTTGCCCGGATCGAACCGCTGCAGAAGCAGCAGATCGTCGAATCCCTGATGCGGGCCGGGCATTTCGTGGCGGTGACCGGCGACGGGGTGAACGATGCGCCGGCCATGCACCGGGCCAATGTCGGCATCGCCATGGGCAAACGCGGCACCGACGTCGCCAAGGAGGCCGCCGATCTGATTATCACCGACGACCGGTTCTCCTCCATCGTCGACGGCGTCGAACAGGGCCGGGTGGTCTACAACAACATCCGCAAGGTGGTCGGCCTGCTGATCGCCACCGGCTTCTCCGCCCTGCTGCTGTTCTTCCTCTGTGTGCTGACCGGCCTGCCCATGCCGCTGACCGCGGTCCAGCTTCTCTGGCTGAACCTCGTGGCCAACGGTCTGCAGGACGTCGCCCTGGCTTTCGAGCCGAAGGAAGGGGGCGAGCTGTCGAAACGCCCCCGCCGCCCGGGCGAACCGATCTTCGAGCGGCGCATCGTCGAGCATGTGCTGATCATCGGCGGGGCGATGGGCCTACTGGCCTATGGCATGTTCGACGCCCTGCTGGCGATGGGCTACGACCTCGATATGGCGCGCAACCTGACGCTGATGCTGATGGTGCTGTTCGGCAATATCCACGCCCTGTGCAGCCGGTCGGAAACCCGCTCGATTTTCCGCATCCCCTTGCTGACCAACCCGTTCCTGGTCCTGGCGGTGCCGATCGCCCAACTCGTCCATATCGGCTCGATGTACGTGCCGGGGCTGAGCGACGTACTGGCGATCCAGCCGATCGGCTGGCACGAATGGGCCTCGATGCTGGCGGTCGCCCTGGTGCTGCTGGCCCTGGAGGAAGCCCACAAGGCCTGGCACCGACGGCGGTAGCGCCGCATCCCCGTCTTCCTTTACCGACTTCCTGGGCGACCCCGCAGGGGGCGATCCAGGACCCTGAACCGGGCGCCAGAAACACGGTCCTGGATCACCCCCTGCGGGGATGTCCAGGAAGTCGGGTGATTTTAAATTTTCCCGTACCCGCCGCCGCCGGACGAGTCCGCGATCACCCGGTCGCCCTTGGCGATGCGCAGGTTGGTCTTGCCGGGAAGTGCGGTCTCGATGCCGTCGGCCCGCACCAGGGTCAGACGGTACGGTGCACCCGCCTCCCCGCCTTCCAGGCCGTAGGGCGGGACCACCATCCGCTCGCACATGGTGGTCAGGGTCAGCCCGTCGACCCGGGCGCGGTAGACCCGCCGCAGCCCGTCGCCGCCGGTATGCCGGCCCTTGCCGCCGGTGCCGCGCAGGATCTCCTGGCGTTCCACCCGGATCGGGTACTCGGCCTCGACCACCTCGGCAGGCGTGCCCATGACATTGGCCATGTGGGCGCGGATCGCCGGCATGCCGTCGCGGTCGGCCCGCGCGCCCTCGCCGCCGCCATGCACCTCGTAGAAGGTCGTCCAGGTGCCGTCCTCGCGATGGCCGCCGAAAATCAGCAGCCCGGCCGTGGTCGGCCCACCGGCTGACAGCTTCTCCGGCGCGAATTTCGCGAAGGCCAGGAAGACGGCATCGGCCACCCGCTGGGCGGTCTCGTGGTTGCCGCCGACCACCGGTTTGTCCGCCGGCGCGTCCAGGATCGAGCCCGGGCGGGTGACGATCGTCAGCGGCCGGTAGCAGCCCGCACTCGGCTGGATCTCCGGCCCGCAGACCGCCTTCATGACGTAGTAGACCGAGGCGGCGGTGATGAAGCGGGTGGTGTTGATCGGACCCGGCACCGCGTCGTCGGAGGCGGAGAAGTCGAGCACCGCCTCCTCGCCCCTGATCGTCATCGTGACCCGCACGGCCGTCGGCGCCCCGCCATGGCCGTCGTCGTCCATGAAGTCCTCACCGTCATAGACGCCGTCCGGCAGGGCGGCGATGGCAGCGCGCATCTGCCGTTCGGCCCGGTCGTGCAGGGCGGCGAAGGCGCGCTCCACCTCGTCGGCACCATAGCGGGCGAACATCTCGGCGAAGCGCCGGTCGGCAGCCCGCGTGGCCGCGACCTGAGCCAGGATATCGCCGCGCCGTTCCTCCGGCCCGCGCACATTGGCGAGCACCATGGCGAGCTTCTCCTCGTCCGGCCCCTCGGCCGTGACGATCCGCAGCGGCGGAATGCGCAGCCCCTCCTGCCAGGCGTCATAGGCGGCGGCGTAGTAGCTGCCCGGCGCGGCGCCGCCGACATCGGCCCAATGGGCGAGGCTGACGGCGAAGGCGACGATACGGTCGCCGGAAAACACCGGGCGGATCGCCTTCACGTCGGGCAAGTGGTTGCCGCCGACCTGGGGCAGGTTGAGCAGCCAGACATCGCCCGGCTTCAGCCGGTCGCGCGGCACGATCTTCAGGAACTCCTGAACCGTGAAGCTCATGACCCCCATATGCATGGGAATGTCCTGCCCCTGGGCGATCAGCAGCCCGTCCCGGTCGGTGAGCGCGGAGGACAGGTCCCCCGCCTCGCGCAGCAGGGGCGAGCGGGCGGAGCGCATCACCACCAGAGACATTTCCTCGGCGATGGCGGAGAGGCCGTTGCGGATGACCTCCAGGGTGAACGGATCGATGCTCATGCCTCGCCGACCCCTTCCACTTGCGCCACCTCGATATGGATATGGCCGTAGCCGTCGACCCGGTAGCGTTCGCGCGGCGGCACCACGATGGTCGACCAGTCGTCCTCGACGATCGCCGGCCCCTGGCGCCAGTCGCCCGGCGCCAGCGCATCACGGTTGAGACAGACCACATCCATCGCCCCGCCCTCCTCGAAGACGCAGCGCCGCCGCCCCTCTGCCGCCGCGCGCCGCTCCACGGTCGGGGTCACGCTGGGCTGCTCCGGGCCGGACACGGCGACCCGAAGGGCCGCCAGTTCCCAGGGCTCGTCGGTGCTGAAACCGTAAAGCGCGTCGTGCCGAGCACGGAAGGCGGCCCCCAAGGCTTCCACGTCGTCCAGGGTCGGATCGGCGATCTCCAGGGAGTCACTCTGGCCGCGGTAGCGCAGGGAGGCGATGACCTCCACGCTCAGCGCGGTGGCCTCCGCACCCTCGGCGCTGCGCAGGTCGGCGGAAAGTTCGTCGATGAGCGCGTCGCGGGCGGCACAGGCGGCCGCCGCGTCCCAGATCTCACTGGCCATGCCGACGGTCTGCTGCCGTCCGTAGCGCATCCGCGCCGCCACGCAGCCGAGCGCGGAGAAGCCGCTGGACAGGGCGGGCACCACCACCCGGCGGATGCCATAGGCGCGGGCGACCTCCACCGCATGCATCGGCCCGGCCCCACCGAAGGCGATCAGCGGACAGGTGCGACCGTCGACGCCGCGCTCCACCGTGATGCGGCGCAGGGCGCGGACCATGTTGGCGTGGGTGACCCGGGCGATGCCGAGGGCCGCTTCCTCCACCGACACGCCGGCACTCTCGGCGATGGGGCGCACGACGGCTTCGGCCTTGGCGAGATCGAGGGTCAGGGCGTTGCCCAGGCGGCGGCCGGGCTCCAGATAGCCGAGGATCAGGTCGGCATCGCTCACCGTCGCCTGTGTGCCGCCGCGTCCGTAGCAGGCCGGCCCCGGATCGGCCCCGGCACTCTGCGGGCCGACTAGCACGGCGCCGCTGTCGAGCCGGGCGATGGAGCCGCCGCCGGCCCCGATCGACTCCACCGCCAGGATCGGCAGGCGGATGCGGTAGCGGCCGAGCCGGTGGTCGGAGCGCACCTGGGCGGCCCCGTCCGCGACCAGACAGACGTCGGTCGTGGTGCCGCCCATGTCGAAGGTCAGCGCCTGGTCGGTGCCGAGTTCGTCGCGGATTTCGGCGGCGATGCGGGCCGAGGCGGCGACCCCGGCGGCCGGCCCCGACATGGCCAGCATCAGCGGGTGATCGGCCACCGCGTCGATTGCCGCCATGCCGCCGGCGGAATGGAAGAAATGGAAGCGCGACCCCGCCGGCCGCCGCTCGCCGATCCGGCCCAGATAGTCCTGCACCCGGCGCATGACCGCGGCACTCAGCACCGTGGTGTTCATGCGCTCATATTCGCGCTGCTCCGGGCTGATCCGGTGGGACAGTGCCACCCGCGGCACGACCCGGCGCAGCCGCTCGCCCAGCAGGATCTCGTGCGCCGGGTTGCGGTAGGCGTGCAGCAGGCAGACCGCGACGGCCTCCGCGCCGCTCGCCGCCACCGCCTCGGCCACACGGTCGGCCTCCGTCTCGGTCAGCGCCAGATCGACGCTGCCGTCATGCAGCATCCGCTCGGCCACCGAAAAGCGCAGCCCGTCCGGCACCAGGGCCGGTGCCTTGGGCAGCAGGTCGAGCCGGTAGAGGTTGTCGCGCGACATCCGGCCGATATCGAGCGTGTCGGTGAAGCCTTCGGTCGCGACCAGCGCGGTTTTCGAAAACCGGGATTCCACGATGTCGTTGGTCACCATGGTCGTGCCATGAACCAGCTCGGCCACCGCGTCCCAGGTCAGATCGACCGCCGCCAGGGCCGAGATCAGGCCGGAGACCGGGTCGCCCGGCACGCTCGGCACCTTGGCGGAGCGGACGTTTCCACCGCTCCGGTCGGTCGCCACCACGTCCGTGAAGGTGCCGCCGATATCGATGCCTACACGCCAGACCGCATCCATCGCCCTCACCCCACCTCACACCAGTCGGCACGCCGACCGGATCGGCACGGGCCTCGAATTTCCGATTTTCGGAAATTTTTGCACCGCAAAACTCTAAATTCGGAAATCGGCGGCGGTCAACTGGCGCTCTGCATCGGATCCCCGGGTCACGCCGCCATCCGCAGCGACCGCTCGGTCATCGCCTCGGCGGAGCGGGCCAGGGCCTGGCACACCTGCTCAGCGGGAACCCGCCGCATGCGCTCGGCAAAGCCGACGATGCCCAGCGCGAAGAACACATGGCGGCCGTCCAGCTTCAGCGGGCAGGCGTAGCTGAGTGCGCCCACGTCCATCTCGTTGTCGCAGACCGCGAAGCCGGTGCGCCGGACCTCGTCCAACTGGGCGCGCAGGACCACCTCCTCGACGCAGGTGTTCTCGGTGAAGCGCACCCGCGGCTCCGCCAGGATCCGGTCGATGAAATCGGAATCCTGGTTGGCGAGGATGACCTTGCCCGTCGCCGTGGCATGCATCGGCCATTCCCGGCCCGGATGGATATAGGACCGGAAGTCGCCCAAGGGCTGCTCCAGGGTCACCGTCTCGACCACCGAGCCGGCCAGCCGGGCGATGAACACGGTCTCCCCGAACTCCGCCACCAGCTCGCGCAGGAACGGCCGCGCGACCGCCACCACCGCCTTCGGCACCGAGGCGACATGGAGCATCCGCAGCAGCCGCGGGCCGAGCAGGTAGGAACGGCTGCCCTCGGCCTGATCCAGCAGCCCGACCTCGCGCAGGGAGTTTACCAGCCGATGGGCCGTGCCGACCTGCAGCCCCGCCGTGCGGGCGATGTTGCTGAGGGTCATCCCCTCGCCCGACGCCGCCACCGTTTCCAGGATGCGGGCATAGCGGGCGAGCGGCTTCTCGGATTTGGCGGTCATCACGGCCTCCACATCGCTTCGGAAGTGCAATTGACAGGCCGATCATACCCGCCTTACGGTTTCCGGAAACCGGAATAACGAACGCACCTCGCATGTGCGAAATCAATCCGGGATAAGCGCCTGCCAGGGATGGCGCAATCAGGAGGGAGGATCGGGAGACAGCCACGGCACCTTCGCGCGTCGTGGAACATGGGGGAGTTGTCTTTTGACCGCCGCATCTCCGATCTTCGAGGTGGAGGACGCTTCGCTCGCCTTTGGCGGCAACAAGGCCCTCGACTCCGTGACCTTCTCCATGGCGGCCGGCGAACTGCTCGGCCTGATCGGCCCGAACGGGTCCGGCAAGACCACCCTGCTCAACGCCGTCGGCTCGATCTACCCGCTCAGCGCCGGCACGATCGCCTTCGAGGGCAACCGGATCGACAGCCTGTCGATGCACGAGGTGACGCGCGCCGGCATCGGCCGGATGTTCCAGGCGCCACGCGTCTTCCCGCACATGACCTGCATGGAGAACCTGCTCGCCGCCGGCTTCGCCGTGCGCCAGGACGGCGAGAGCCGCGAGGACCTGATCCATCGCGGCGAGGAGCTGCTCGCCTCCCTCACCATCGACCAGTTCCGCGACACCGTCGCCGGGTCCATGTCCGGCGGCCAGAGGATGCTCCTGCAATTCGCGCGCACCCTGATGCTGCGCCCGCGCCTGCTGCTGCTGGACGAGCCGTTCGGCGGCGTCCATCCGACGCTGATCGAGGTGATGCTGGAGCGCATCCGCACCCTGCACGAGGACGGGCTGACCATCATCATGGTGAGCCATGATCTGCCGACCATCATGAGCCTGTCCCAGCGCATCATCGCGCTGGCCAACGGCCAGCTCATCGCCGACGGCACGCCTGCCGAGATCCGCGAGAATCCGCTCGTGATCGAAGCCTATCTGGGGGGCTGACGATGCTGGTCGTCGAAAACGTCGTCGCCGGATACGTGGAGGAGGTGAACATCCTCCACGGGGTCAGCCTGGAGGTCCGGCGCGGTCAGATCTCCTCCATCATCGGTCCCAACGGGTCCGGCAAGTCGACCCTGGTGCGCGTGATCTGCGGCATGCTGCCGACCAAAGAGGGCGAGGTGCGTTACGACGCCACCCGCCTCACCGGAACGCCGGCGCACAAGATGGCCGAGCTGGGCATCGCCTATCTGCCGCAGGAACGCACGGTCTTCCCGCATCTGACGGTGGAGCAGAACATCGACCTGGGCGGCTGGACCTTCCGGCGGGACAGCGCGCGCATCGGCAAGATGCGGCGCAGGATCTACGACCAGTTCCCGATCCTGGCCGAGCGCAAGTCGGTCAAGGGCGGCGACCTGTCCGGCGGCCAGCAGAAGATCCTGGAGGTCGCCCGGGCGCTGATGATCGAACCCAATCTGGTGGTGTTCGACGAGCCGACGGTCGGCCTGGCGCCCATCGTCGCCAAGGAAGTCTACGACACGCTCGAACGGCTGAAGGCCGAGGGCATGACGGTGCTGCTGGTGGACCAGAACGTCCGCGAGGCGGTGCGCATCGGCGATCACGTGTACGTCCTGGAACTCGGCAGGAACAAGGCCGACGGGGCACGTGACGCATTCGCAGGGGACCTCCACGCGCTGATCAAGGACTGGCTGCAGATCTGAGACGCGCGTGGTCGACGCAACGAAGGAGGCTTCAGCATGAGAACGACGAAGACGAGACTTCTCGCCGGCCTGCCGCTGCTCGCGGCACTCGCCGCAGGCGGCCCGGCCCTCGCGGCCGACACGATCAAGGTCGGCGGCCTGGCGCCGCTGTCCTCGCCCGGCGCCTATCAGCAGGGCAAGGAACTGGTGCTCGGCCTGCAATGGGCCGTGGACGACTTCAACGCCGCCGGCGGCCTCGACGGCAAGATGGTCGAACTGGTCGTGGAAGACACCCAGGGCAAGCCGCCGGTGGGGGCGACCGCCGCCGAAAAGCTGATCACCAGCGAGGGCGTCGTCGGCCTCGCCGGCGAGTACCACTCCTCCGTCTGCTCGGCCGAGATCGAGGTGGCCAAGCAGCACGGCAAGCCCTTCGTCATCGCCTCCTGCTGGTCCGACAACCTGACCGAGGCGGGCTATGCCGAGGTGTTCCGCACCAGCGTCTACTCCTCCAAGCTGGCGGAGAACATGGTCGGGCTCGCGGCCGAGGTCGGCCTGAAGAAGATCGCCGCCATCGTCGAGGATTCCGACTACGGCGTCGGTATCGCCAAGAACATCGAGGGCGCCATCAAGAAACTCGGCGCCGATATCGACTTCTCCTACGAGGTGGTGGAGAAGACCGGCAAGGACTTCGTCCCCGTCCTGCTGAAGTACAAGACCCAGGTGAAGCCGGAGATGATCATCTCCGCGGTGACCCAGCCGGGCGGCTTCCTGGTGCTGAAGCAGGCGCATGAGATCGGCTTCGCGCCGTCCTCCGACACCCTGTTCCTGGACGCCACCTGCACCTCGCAGAACGACAAGGTGTTCTGGGAAGCGGTGAAGGGAGCGGGCAAGAACGTCCTGCTCTCCTGCCCGTTCAGCCCGAGCGTCAAGCTGACCCCGCTCGGCGAGACCATCAAGGCCCGCTACGTGAAGGAGTTCGACCGCGAGCCGAACTACGTGGTGCTGCAGGGCTACGACAGCATGCAGGCGCTGCTGGAGGGCATGAAGAAGGCCGGCTCCACAGAGGGGCCGAAGATCGTCGAGGCGCTGAAGACCCTGGAGTTCGACGGCTCCCGCGGCCCGGTGAAGTTCGAGACCGGCCCGGGCGTGTGGACCCAGCAGTGGAAGGACGTGCCGACATTCATCTTCCAGTACACCGAGGTCGATCAGGCCGCGGGCGAGGCGTCGGTGCTGTATCCGACGGCGTTCAAGACCGCCGACATCGTGAAGTGACGATCCTGTCCTGACCGACTTGCCGGCATGGCGGTTCGTGCCGCCATGCCGCATCCTCTAGGGAGAGCCCCGTGGACGTCTATGTCCTGTCCCAGATCGTCAACGGCCTGATCTTCGGCCTGATCTACGGCCTGATCGCCCTCGGTCTGACGATCATCTTCGGCATCATGCGCGTGGTGAACTTCGCGCACGGCGAGTTCCTGATGCTCGGGGGCTATGCCCTCTACCTGTTCACCGTGACCTTCGGCCTGCATCCGCTGGTCGGCCTGCCGCTGAGCATGGCCTGCGTCGCCGCCTTCGGCGTGCTGACCGAGCGCGTGCTGCTGCGCCCGATCTACACCACGCGGATCGAGCGGCCGGAGGAATACGCCATCATCCTGACCTTCGGGCTGTCGCTGTTCCTGCAGAACGGCGCGCTGGCGACGGCCGGGGCCTACGAATACACACCGGACTCCTTCTGGCCCGGATCCGTACCGGTGATCGGCGACCTTTGGCTGTCCGGCGACCGGCTGTTCGCCGCCGGCATGGCCATCGTCCTGATCGCCGCCACCCTGTTCCTGATGTACCGCACCTGGCTCGGCCGCGCCCTGATGGCGACCGCCCAGAGCCGGGTCGGCGCCACCGTCACCGGCATCAACGCCATCGGCATGAACATGATGGCCGTCGCCATCGCCGGCCTGCTGGCGGGGGCGGCCGGCGCGCTGCTGTCGCCGATCTTCCTGGTCTATCCCGATGTGGGCGTCGTCCCCGTGGTGAAGGCCTTCGTCATCCTGGTCCTGGGCGGTATGGGCTCGATCCCGGGGGCGGTGATCGCCGCGTTGATCCTGGGCCTGGTCGAGAGCCTCGGCTCGGTCTTCATCTCGCTCGCCTACAAGGACGTCTATTCGTTCCTGGTGCTGATCGGCGTGCTGCTGATCCGACCCTATGGCCTGTTCGGACAGAAGGAGCGTCGGGCGTGACGCGTTTCGAGAAGCTGGTTGCCGTGCTCGCCCTGGCCGTCGCCCTGGTGGTGCCGCTGATCTTCGACAGCTACCTGATCCGGGTGGGGGCGACGGCGCTGTATTTCATCATCCTGGCCTCGTCCTGGAACCTGCTGCTGGGCTTCGCCGGGGTGCTGTCCTTCGCCCAGGCGGCCTTCGCCGCGGTCGGCGCCTATACCTCGGGGCTGATGTGCCTGCATCTGGGCGTCCATCCTATCGTCGGGGTGCTCTGCGGCGGGATCGTCGCAGCGGCCGTCGGCTGGGTTCTGGCGCGCATGTGCCTGCGGCTGCGCGGTCCTTATCTCGCGCTGATGACCATCGGGTTTTCGGAGATCCTGCGCCTGGTGCTGCAGATCGAGCACGAGTTCACCCGCGGCTCGCTCGGCCTGGAGATGCCCTACCTGCTGCCGCTGGACGAGCCGAACCATGCGCTCGGCTATCTGATCATGCTGGCCATGGGTCTGATCAGCCTTGTGGTGGTTTATAAGTTCGTGAATTCCGAGGCCGGGCTGTACCTGAAGGCGATCCGCGAGGACGAGGACATCGCCCAGGCCATGGGCATCGACACCGTGAAGTGGAAGACCAACGCCTTCGTCGTCTCCAGCCTGCTCGCCGGCCTGGCGGGCGGCCTGTTCGCCCATCTCTTCGTGCAGGTGATCGCGCCGCAGATGCTGCTGCTGTCGGAAATGGGGTTGATCCTGGCCGCCACGATCGTCGGCGGGCTGGGCACCCTGGCCGGGCCGGTGATCGGCGCGGTGCTGCTGGTGCTCGGCCAGGAAGTCCTGCGCGAGATCAGCCCGCATGCCCACCTGCTCCTGTTCGCCGTCCTGGTGATCGTGGTGATGAAGTTCTTCCGCCGCGGCTTCTTCGGGCTGCTGCAGGATCGGCTGCGCAGCCGCGGACTGATCGCCACGGTGCCGCCCTTCACGAAACTCTAAAAATTCAGAGAGCGATCCACGGCTCCGGGCCGCAAATATCCGAATATGCATTCGGCTATACGAATGCTTAACCCCTGAGCCCTATAGTCCCGAATTCGGGTGGCGTGTCACCCGGATACGGGTCGGCCAATGGCAGCGTTTCGCGGCGTCCCCTTTGCGAGACCTGCCGCATCCTTTCGTCAGTCACCGCCGACCGGCCGAGCCCCTGATGTCTTCGACACGGTAGGTCCAGAATGTCGATGGTTGATGAAAGCCTGGAATACTGGGAGTCGATCCGAGGCGGTCGGCCCGTTCCCCGGCGGAGCGACTTCGACCCCACGGACATTCCCCGTCTGCTCACCCATGTGGTCTTTCTCCAGGTCATCGACGGCGGCGCCGATTTCCGGTTCCGGGTGATCGGCGACGCCGTGCGCTCCGTGTCCTTCGGCAACCATACCGGCCAGCTCATGAGCTCCCTGCCGCATATCAGCCAGGACGGCCCGCTGATGACCGGCCTGCGCGACGCCGTGACCAGCCGGGCGCCGGTCCGCACTCCGGTGCCCTATGAAGGCCCCCTCAAGGAGGTGGTGCTGCGCGACCACCTGATCCTGCCGCTCTCCGGAGAGGACGGGGAGATCACGCACCTGCTGCTGACGATCGACCTGATCGACACCCGCCGCCGGATGCTCCGCGCCAGCTAACAGAAATCGGGCTAGCCGAAATCAGGGGCCGATCGCACTTCTAACGCGTCTCGATCACGATCAGCGCTTCAGTGTCCGGGGCCAAGGCCTCGTAGACATGCTCCTGTGCCGCGGGGAAGGTGAGATAGTCGCCGGGCGCCAACTCCTCCTCCGCCCCCACCGGGCCGACCCTGGCCCGGCCCGACAGCAGCACCACATGCTCCACGCTGGCAGCCGGATGCGGCGCCGAGCGCTTGGCCTCGCCCGGCTGGAACGTCACCCGATAGAGATCCCGCACCGCCCCGGCAGGGCAGCGCGATAGCAGCGTGACGCCGTAGGCCGACGCTTCCGCCCACATGTCGGCGGCCTCGCCCCGCCGCACCAGCCGTGCCTGGCCGGCCGGCGGGTCGATCAGTTCGCTCACCGTCACGTCCAACGCGCCGCTCAGCGCCCAGAGCGTCTCCAGGCTCGGATTGCCCTCGCCGGATTCCAGGCGCGACAGGTTCGACTTGGCGATCCCCGCCGACCGGGCGAGCTCGCTCAGGGACAGGCCGCGCTGACGCCGCTTCGACTGCAGCAACGTCGCAAAGGTCTGTCGGCGGGCGGCATCGTCCGGCATCTCGGAGGGCATCGCACGGAACTCCAGCTTTGACGGGGCGGCTACTCGTTCTATATATCGAACGATCCGCCGAAAGAGAGACCGCCATGACCTACCCCGATCCCGCTTCCACCGCAAACCCCCGGACCATCGGCATCGTCGCCTGTTCCTCCGAAGGAGCCGCACTCTGCTACCGGACGATCTGCGCGAGGGCACCGGCATTGCTGGGCCCCCATGCCCATCCGGAGATCGTCCTGCACGGCGCCTCCCTGGCGGACTATGTGGCGGCGCTGGAGGCGGGAGACCTGGCCGCCGTCGGCGCGATCATGCTGCGCTCGGCGGAGAAACTTGCGGGGGCGGGAGCGGATGTTCTGATCTGCCCGGACAATACGATCCACGCCGCCATATCCCACGTGCGGCCGCGCTCGCCCCTGCCCTGGCTGCACATCGCCGAGGTGGTCGCAAGCGAAGCCCGACGCCGCGGCGTTCGCCGGGCGGCCCTGCTCGGCACGCGATGGCTGGTGGACAGCTCCGTCTATCCGGACGCCCTGGGCGCCGAGGACATCGCGTTCCTGCGGCCGGAGGAGGAAGAGAAGGACGAGGTCGCCCGCATCATCATGGACGAGCTGGTGAACGACATCCACGTGCCGGCGTCGGTCGCCTACCTGGAAAGCCTGATCGCGCGGATGCGCGACCGCGGGTGCGATGCCGTCATTCTCGGTTGCACTGAACTGCCGCTGGTCCTGTCGGACCAGAATTCCGTCCTGCCGACTTTGGATTCCACCCGGCTGCTGGCCGATGCAGCGCTCAGATACGCCGTGAGCTAGCCGCCGACCGCCGCGAGGTCGTTGACCGGAGTCGGCACAGCGATGCGACCTTCCATCTCCGCCCGGGTGTCCTGGAACAGCTTCACCAACGCATCCATCACCACCCGGATGCGCGGCAGCGAGCGCATGTCCCGGTGCACCAGCATCCACTCGTCGACCACCACATCGTCGAGGATCGGGGTGAGCCGGGTCAGGGCCGGATGCTTGTCGCCCAGGAAGCAGGGCAGCACACCTACCCCGTGGCCCTCGTGGATCGCGTGGTAGAACACCACGCCGTTATTGGTGCGCACCTCGGGCGCCCGCCCCTGCAGCAGTTCAATCTGCCATTGTTGGCCTGGCATATAGAGATGGTCGTCGTCGAACCCGATCCAGGACAGCGCACGCAGCGACTCTGGACTGCCGTCGCAGGCCTTGGCGAAGTCCCGCACCCCGTAGACCGCGTAGGCGAAGCGGCCGAGCTTGCGGCCGACCAGATGAGCGCTGTCGGGGAACCGGTTGCGGATCAGCAGGTCGGCCTCGCGGCGCGACAGGTTGGCCGAGATATGGGCGACGGCGATCTCGAACTCGATGCAGCGGTGGTTCTCGCGCAGCCGCATCAGGTGGCGGGAGATGAACTCGGCCATGGTCTCGTCGACCGAGATCCGCACGGTCCCGAGATGGGTGTCGGTGAGGCCGGCGCTGCGCCGGGCCAGCGCCTGGGCCGACTGCTCCATCGCCCGGACCTCGTCCAGCAGATGGGTCGCCGCCAGGGTCGGCACGAAGCGGTCGGGCAGCCGCTCGAAAAGGCGCGAGCCGAGCTCGTCCTCCAGCGCCTTCACCCGGCGCGCCACGGTCGGATGGCTGACCTTCAGCTTGCGGGCGGCGGCTGTCAGGCTGCCCTCCTCGGCCAGCGCGAGAAACACCCGCAGATTGTCCCAGTCGCTGATCACCGCATCCTCCGATCACGGCAATAGCCGCCCAGTCTGCTCTTGTCCGTCGATAGTGAGCGTTCATGCGGCACCGCATCAACGTTCAAAATCGTACAATGGCTCTTCGCAATCGTCCATCTAGTTCGGAGTCATTCTCAATTAGAATGATGACAAGTTCGATATTCGAGGATGACCCCGATGCATTTCGAGACGCGGCTTTGGGCTTTCACGCAGGGTGTCCGCTGGCGCATCGCGCTGGCGGTGATCGTTGGGCTTTGCGCCGTGGCGCTGGGCGTGGCGCGGCTGGCCCTGCTCGGCTGGCTGATCGGCCGGATCTTCGCCGGCGACACGGTGGAACAGTTGATGGGGCCGATCGCGGCCATCGCGGTCGTCATGCTCCTGCGCGGCGTCTTCGAGCACTGGCGCAACACGGTCGCCCACCGTACCGCCGCCATCGTGCAGAAGAAGCTGTGGCGCAAACTGTTCGACAAGCTGGCCGAACTCGGCCCTGCCTATGTCGGGCGCGAGCGGTCCGGCGGGATCACCCTCACCCTGGTCGACGGGGTAGAGCAGCTCGAGACCTATTTCGGCCAATATATGCCACAGGGCCTGATCTCGCTGCTGACGCCGATCCTGATCTTCGCCTTCGCCGCCTTCCTCGACCTGCCGGTAGCCGGCGTGCTGCTGGTCTTCGCGCTGATCTCCCTGTTCGCCCCGGCGATCTGGCACAGCCTCGACCAGCGCAATTCGCTGCGCCGCCAGAAGGCCTATTCGGCCTTCGCCGCGGAGTTCCTAGACAGCATCCAGGGCCTGCCGACCCTAAAAGCCTTCGGCCAGGGCACCCAGCGGGCCGATACGCTCGCCGCCAAGGCGCGCGACCTGTTCAAGCGCACCATGTGGGTGCTGGCGACCAACTCGCTGGCCCGCGGCATCACCGACACTGCCATCGCCTGCGGCGCGGCGGCGGCGCTGGCCGTCGGCGCCTGGCGGGTGGACTCCGGTGCGATGGAGCTGAGCGAGCTGCTGATCATCATGATGCTGGGCGTGGAGATCTTCCGGCCCATGCGCGAGCTGCGCATCGTGCTGCACCAGGGCATGGTCGGCATGTCGGCGGCCAAGGGCGTCTATCACCTGCTGGACGGCGTGCCGGCGGTGGTCGACGGTCCGCACAATCCGGCGGCCGAGAGCCTGACGCCGTCGGTTTCGTTCCAGGGCGTGGGCTTCCGCTATCCCGGCGCCCGGCGGATGGTGCATGACGGCCTCGACTTCCACGTCGCCGCCGGCGAGCGGGTCGGCCTGGTCGGTCCCAGCGGCTGCGGCAAGTCGTCGGTCGTGCGCATGCTCCTGCGCTTCTTCGATCCCGAGAACGGGCGCGTCACCATCGGCGGCGTCGACCTGCGCGAGATGTCCTTCGAGCAGATCCGCTCGCGCATCTCGGTGGTCAATCAGGACACCTTCCTGTTCCACGGCACCATTGGCGACAACATCCGCATGGGCCGGCCCGAGGCGTCGGAGGAGGACGTCATCGCCGCCGCCCAGGCCGCCAATATCCACGGCTTCATCGCCGGCCTGCCCGAAGGCTACCAGACGGTGGTGGGCGAGAAGGGCATCAAGCTCTCCGGCGGCCAGCGCCAGCGTGTCGCCATCGCCCGCGCCCTGTTGCGCGACACCCCGATCCTGGTGCTCGACGAGGCGCTGAGCGCGGTCGATGCCGAGAACGAGGCGGTCATTCAGGACGCCCTGAACCGGCTGATGAAGGGCCGCACAACCCTGGTGCTCGCCCACCGCCTGTCCAGCGTCATCGACTGCGACCGCATCCTGGTGCTCGACAAGGGCCAGGTGGTGGAGGAAGGCGCCCATGACGCGCTGATGGCCAAGGGCGGCGTCTATGCCCGGCTGATGGCCGAGCAGGCGCGGGAATCCCAGCAGGCCGAGGGCGACGCCGTGATCGACCCCAAGCCGGCGACGGAAACCCTGTCCTCGGTCCCCGGCGGCGCCAAACAGGCCCCGACCGAGGGCATCATCAAGGCCGAGGGCCTGGGCTGGTTCCAGGTGGTGATGGCGCTGATGGCAACCGCCCTGCCCTGGTGGGGCCGCCTCACCCTGACCTTCGCCTTCGGTGTGCTGCGAGTCGTGGCCTTCATCGGTGTCGGGGTGTTCAGCGCGCTGACCATCCTGGCGCTGAAGAACGGTACGTCCTACGACCAGTGGCTCATCGCCCTGGCGGTGGTGGCACCGCTGTCCGGACTGCTGCACTGGCTGGAATCCTGGCTCGCCCACGACATGGCGTTCCGGCTGCTGGCCGAGATGCGGATCGCCGCCTTCCGCAAGCTCGACGCCCTGTCGCCGGCCTATCTGGTGCGCCGGCGCACCGGCGACCTGATGTCGCTCGCCACCCATGACATCGAGCTGATCGAGTATTTCTTCGCCCACACCGTCGCCCCGGCTTTCGTCGCCGTCCTGGTACCAGCCGCCGTGGTCGCGGTGCTGGCGAGCCAGAGCGTGTGGGTCGCCGTCGCCCTGGTGCCGTTCCTGGTGGCGGTGGCGCTGGCGCCATTCCTGATGCGGGGCAAGGTCGACCAGCTCGGCTCCGAGGCGCGGGAGGCGGCGGGCGAACTCGGCGCCGTCGCCGTGGACTCGGTCCAGGGCCTCGGCGAGATCGTCGCCTTCCAGCAGGAAAACGCCCGCGGCACACTGATCGAGAAGCTAACCCAGCGCCATATCGACCTGCGCCTGCCGTTCTTCGAGGAGCTAACCCTGCAGCAGAGCCTGCTGGAGGTCTTTACCGGCCTCGGCGGCCTGGCGGTGGTGGTGACCGGTGCTGTGATGGCGTCCAACGGGTCGATCGATCCGGGCATCCTGCCCTTGCTCACCCTGCTGGCGATGGCGGCGTTCCTGCCGGTGTCGGAAATCGCCCAGATCGGCCGCCAGTTGGCCGACACCCTGGGCGCCACCCGGCGCTATTACGGGCTGGAGAACGAGCCGGTGCCGGTGACCGACGGACCGGGCGTCCCGCCCGCCCAGGGTCCCGCCTCCATGGCGCTCGAGGGCCTGTCCTTCACCTATCCCGGCCAGCATCGCTACGCGCTGAACGACGTGACCCTGGAGATCCCGGCAGGCGCCACCGTCGCCATGGTCGGCACGTCGGGCGCGGGCAAGACCACCACCGCCCAGCTCCTCATGCGGTTCTGGGACCCGGATGCGGGCCGGGTCACTATGAACGGCGTCGACCTGAAGCAATACGAACTGGACGACCTGCGCGGCCGGATCGCCCTGGTGGCCCAGGACACCTACCTGTTCAACGACACCCTGCGGGCCAACATCCTGGTTGCCCGGCCGGAGGCGTCCGAGGCGGATCTTGACGCGGCGGTGCGCCATGCCTCCCTGCAGGAACTGGTGGAGACGCTGCCGGACGGGATCGACACGCCGGTGGGCGAACGGGGCACCTCCCTGTCGGGCGGGCAGCGCCAGCGGGTCGCCATCGCCCGGGCCTTCCTGAAGGACGCCCCGATCCTGATCCTGGACGAGGCGACCTCGCATCTGGATGCGGTGAACGAACAGGCGGTGCGCGGGGCGCTGGACAAGCTGAAGGCGGACCGCACCACCATCGTCATCGCCCACCGGCTGTCCACCATCCGCGATGCCGACAAGATCGTCGTCCTGGAGGACGGACGGCTGATCGAGGAAGGCAGCCACGAGGAGCTGCTGGCCAAGGGCGGGCTCTATGCCCAGCTCGTTTCCCGTCAGCTCGCCTCCGCCTGGGCGGCGCAATAGGACGACCCAAAGAGAAGACCCCGCGGCCTGAGCCGCGGGGTCCAGCGTCGGAACGCTCTGGCGCTTCGGGGGGAGCTCGGGGGAACAACGCCAAGGTCCCGACGCATTCGGTTAAGTCGATCAGCCCTCGTAGGTGGGCAGGTCCTTGATCTCGGCCGCGCTCAGGCTGACCCGGGCCCGCCCTTCGGAAATCAGGGTGAAATCGGCCAGCGGGATCGCCACCTTCTTGGCGCCGACGCCCAAAACACCGTCGTATTCGACCACCGCCTTGGACGAGCCGCCTTCGTCGACGATCTTTTCGATGGTCCCGGCCTCCTTCTCGTCCAGCGAGATCACCGTCGCGCCGACGAGCTGCTTCTCCCTGGCGGAGGTCGCCTCGTCGACCTTCGGGCGGCCGACCGGCTTCACGTCGATCACGGCGCCCGACTCGGCCGAGGGCGGCATCGTGGTCTGGGTGTTGGCGGGCTCGGCCACCGCAACGATCTGGGCGGCTCCGGCCATGAATGCGGCACTCAGGACGGTCGTCATCAGCTTCGCTCTCACAGCGTCCTCCTCCGGTCGCGACCTGGGCGGGTATCCTGTCTCGTCTCGGGATCCCGCCGGCGCCTGGGGTGGGGGTGGGGGACGGCGCCGGCGGGCCCGTGACGGAGCGGCAAGGCGTTGGGGCTGGCCCGACCGCTCCGTTTCCGACAGGAAGGGGATAGACCTATGGGCTCAGGCGGCGGCCGCAGCGGGCTGCGATCCCATGCCTTCGTCCATCCGCACCTTCAGCGTCTCGCGACCGCGATACAGCCGTGACATGACGGTGCCGACCGGCACGCCGAGCTGCTCGGCAGCGGCGCGGTAGGACATGCCGTCCACGGCGATCATCTGCACCACGTCGTGCTGCTGCTCGGGCAGCGCATCGATTGCGTCCTGCATCTCGTGGACGCGGTGACGCTGGTACTGGTTCGGCAGAACGCCGAGGCTGCCCTGGACGTCGTCGAGATCGACGACAGGGCCCTGCCGCTTGCGGCGGGCATAGTCGTCGGCGATGACGTTCCGCACGATCCGGTTCAGGTAGCCGCGCCAGTTCTCCACCTTCCGACCGTCGCGCACATAAACGATGGCCCGCAGCAGCGCCTCCTGGGCGATGTCGTCGGCGTCGGCCCGATTGCCGACCAGCCGGCGGGCAGTCCGCTGAACGCTGCTGTAATGCTCTCTCGCCTGCATTTCGGTGATGGTCATTGCTCTGCTCCCACAACCTTCAAAGTGTCCGGCTGTTCGCCGTCGTCTGAATAAGACTTAGCGATACGGCTGTGACGTTGCTGGGCCAGAGCTGTGACAAGGTTGTGCCCTCCCGGCCCCAACCTGTGAACGCCGTGGCATATGGGGGGTTCCGGCACTAACGGTGACGTATGGCGTTTTATTGCGCTTCCAGCGGCAGCAGTGTGCTGCCCCGGCAGATCTGAAAGCCGAGCGGTGGCGCGAAATCCGCAGAAACCCTAAGGTTTCTTACTGTCGCGAGGGGTGCCGCGGCAGCGGCGCAGCGCCGGGTGTCCGGCCCGTGCCCCCCGATGCAGGGCCCGCCGAAACGAGCCCTGCAGGGGAGTGGGGCAATGACGCGGCTTTTTTATTGGCCGCTGACATCATGACCCGTGCGCATGGGGTGTTATTCCGCGGTTCACGATTTTTCCGCGATGGGCAGGGTAATCGTCACTTCCAATCCGCTCGGATCGGCGTTGCGCGCCGAGACGGATCCGTTCAGGGCTTCCACATTGCGGTTGACGATCCACATGCCCAGACCGAAATGGCCGCCTCCCCCTTCGTCGATGGCGGAGGCCGGGCGCTTGGTGAAGCCCTTGTCGAACAGATGGCCGAGAACCTCCTTGGATGCGCCGGGGCCGGAGTCGCGGACGACGATCCGCACGTCACGGCCCAGTCGATCGAGGCGGACAGCGACCGTCGCGCCCTTCGGCGAGAACCCGACCGCGTTCTCGATGACGTTCTCGAACACCGCTTCCAGCATCTCGTCACTGCCCAGAACCGTCGCCTCTGCGGCGATTTCCGCGCTCAGATGGATGCCCCGCGCCTCGCACGGCCCTTCGAAATCGGCGCAGAGGTCGCGCAGGAGCGCGTCGACCCGCACCGGGTCGCGGGGCGGCGACGCCAGCAGGGCGGCCGCTTCGGTCGTCCGCTGTCCGGCCACGATCAGGCTGCTGAGCCGCTGGCGCGACTGGTCGATGATGCCGAGCATGCGATGCGCCCGCGCGTTGTCCGGCGGAATCGCCCGGCGCAACGCCTCCAGCGACTGGGCGATGGTGCCGATCGGGGTTTTCAGCGCATGCACCTGTTCTTCCGCCGAGGCCCGGATATCGACCGCCACGTCGTGCAGGCGCTGGACCATGGCGTCGAACTCCCCGGCCACCCCGTCCAGCTCCGGCACCCGGTTCAATCGGCGGAACGAACGTCCGGCGCCGCCGGCGCTGGCGATCCGGCGGGCATGGACCTCGAACCGCCGCAGGGCTCCGCGAACATCCAACAGGACGAGGATGAGAATGGAAGCCATCGCCACATAGATGACCACGGCGGCGATGACCTCCGGACGCTGCCAATACGGCTCGATCAGCGAGGCGGCAACCTCGTCGTCCAGCGCCAGAGAGGCGATCAGCGCCCAGCATCCCTGGGCGGTTCGGATCGGGGTGATGGACACCAGCAGTTCGCGGCCAGCCTCGGGGACCGCCGTCACCCGGCTGAGTTCCCGCATGCCCGAACAGGACGACCAGACATCGCTCAACAGGCCCGTGGCCCGGAACAACTGGCGTTCCACCTCCAGCTGCTCCGATGTGGAGGGCGGGGTGGTGGCGACATAGAAGAAGTCGGAGACATCCTTGTCCCCGACCGGACTGAACAGCAGCCGCAGGCGCATTCCCGGCGTCTCGAAGAGATGCAGACGCTCCGGCACCTCGGCGAAAACATCCGCCTCGGGCCGACCCACGTCGTCGGCCAGCGCCTGGGCGATGGCGGCGCCGTGACTGCGCACGCTCTCCAGCATGAAGGCGCGGCGTTCCTGGTCCGCCATCTGGAACCGGCCGTACAGCACCGCCGGCACCACCATGAACAGGATGAGCACGACCAGCAGCTTGGCGGCGATGGAGCGGCTATAGCGGGAGAAGGCCGATGGAGGGGCGCCCTGGCTCACCGGTCGCCTATTCCGGCTCGCGCCAGCGGTAGCCGAAGCCCGGATAGTTCTCTATCTGCTCGAAGGACTGATCCATGTCCTTGAACTTCTGCCGGATCCGCTTCACGAAGCTGCGGACGTTCGCCCGATACCCGTCGCCGCCGGTGCCGACGAAGAAGTTCTCGCCGTGCACTAGGTTGTAGAGGTCGCGATACTTGATATCGCGTCCCGGCTTGGACGCCAGTTCGTCGACGAGCTGGTACTCGGTCAGGGTGAGCGGCACCTGGGCGTCGTTCCAGAATGCCCGGCCGGCCTTGCGGTCCAGGGTCAGCGCACCGACGACGATGCGATCCGCCTCCGCTACGGCACCGGCCCCCTCCTCGTCGCCCGCGCTGGTGCGGCCGCGCACGCCGGACAGGATGATCTGCACCCGTCGCAGCACGATCGAGAAGCTGCGGGACTTGTCGACGAAATCCACCGCACCGGTGGCCAGCGCCGACTCCTCGAAGATCTGGTCCGTCAGGCTGGTGAGAATGATGGCCGGCAGGTTGAGACTCGCCGCGTTCATGGCCTTCAGCGTGTCGAGGCCCGACATGCCCGGCATCTTCCAGTCCAGGATCACGAGATCGAAATTGGCGTCCTCGGAAAGCCGGCGCATCGCCGCTTCGCCGGACTCGGCCGTCTCCGTCTCGATGCCGTTATCCTCGAGGTTGATCGCCAGCGTCTCGAGAATGAGGGCGTCGTCGTCGACGATCAGGACACGCGGGGGAGGACCGGGAGGCATTACGAAGCAGGTGTCCTCGACGCTAACTTCGTTAAGCATGCCGTCCGCTCCTCTTCGCCGAGAGAAGACGGCAGGAACCTGTGACCGAGAACGGCGTATTGCGACGCGGAGACCTGGGGGAACAGGTAGAGCTCGACGGAGCACTTGCCCTCCCGGTAGATCCAGGTCTCTCCCGGCGGCTGGGCCCGCACCTCGTCGGCTGGTCCGAGCAGGGATCTGATGCGCGGCCGGTCGGCGCCGGCGAGCTTATCCATGTCCACTGCCGGAGCGAGGGCAGCGGCCGACGCCTGCTGCTGAGCGGCCGCCTGGGCAGAAGCGTTCGCGCCTGTGTCGCCGCCAGGTTTCTTTGCGCCGGCGCGGCTCGGCACGGCCGGCCGAGGCTCGGGAACGGGTGTCCGTCCCGGCGCACTGACGGTCGGCTTGACGACGGGCTGCACGCCCATGGCCGCCTGCTGCTTGCCGGTGCTTCCGGCACAGGCAGCAAGCGATAAGACGCAGATGACGGCGATGAACAGGCGCATCGGTCAGGAATCGCCTCAGCGCCGGTTTCTGTCAATCCTCTGTGCATGTCACTCTCAATCATCCAGTCGAGATTCCTGGGGCCGGGTCGAACCGGTCCCCGCGAACGCGGTCCGCTCGGCCACGGACGGCTCAGGGATTGACCTTGACCTCGTTCTCGCTGGTGAAGGCGCCGATGGCTGCACCGGCCGCACCGCCGATGACGCTGCCGGCGAAGATGCTGCCGCCGGTCAGCACGCCCGCCGCGGCACCGACACCGGCACCCAGGGCACCGCCGGAAAGAGCTCGCTGCTCTTGGGTGTTGAGATTGGAACAACCGCCAAGAAGAACACCGGCGACGAGGACTGCGCTGAGAGTTTTGACGACGCTGTTGGTGGACATTTCTGCGACTCCATCTTTTCGGTATGAAGTTGATCTATTGCAGAAAGTCACGGCATTCAAGCGATGCACAGGGTTGTCACAGGTTGCCACAGAAAGAACACGAAGGCCTGACTGAAGCACAAAAAAGAACCCCAGCCGAGGAGGCTGGGGTTCCTGAAGAGAGCCCGTCAGGGCCGTCTTAAATCGCAGTGACGGACGTCACCTTTAGTTGGTGGTGACGGTCGTGACCCGGGAGGTCTCGGTCACCGCGCCCTGGGCGATGATCTCGACACGACGGTTCAGCTGCTCGCGGACGCCGTCGCCGGTCTGAACGGCCGGCTGCTCTTCACCCTCGGCAGCGATCTCGAGGTCCTCGATGTTGCCGGTGGTCATGCCCTGGCGGTCCAGCTCGGCACGCACCGTGGCAGCGCGGCGGGCGGACAGGTCCTTGTTATAGGCGTTCGAACCGGACGTATCGGTGTGACCCGTGATGAACAGGGTGATGTTGTCGAGCTTCTTCATCTCCATGACGAAGTTGTCGATCTTGGCCTGCGCGTCCGGGGTGATGGTGTCCTTGTCGAAGTCGAAGTAGACGATCTCGCGGGCCACTTCGGCGAAGGTCTGGGTGACGTCGGTCGTCGCGACCTTCGGCTCCATGGCGGCCTTCAGGTTATTCAGCGCGGCGAAGAAGGTGTCACGGCAGGCCGCGATGTGGGTCGGCTGGTGACCCTCTTCCTGCTGCTCGACCCAGCAGTCGTACTTCGCCTGGGCGATGGCGGCCTCGGACGGGGCGATCTCGCGTCCGCCGGCATCCAGAAGACCGACCAGCTCGCTGCGGGCCGACTTCAGCTCGGCCATCTTCGCATCGTCCTCGATGCCCCAGTTCTCCGGGTCATACGGCAGCGGGGTCTTGCCGTTCTGCGCCATCACGCCCTTGGCGGCATGATTCTCGGCGTCGAACCAGTCGTACATCTCGTCGGCCTCGAAGAGGGCGATTTCCTTGTACTCCTTGACCAGCTCCTGGTTGAAGTTGCCGCCGGCCGGGTTCGCCATACGCATGGCATGCACGTTCGGGAACAGGATGCCGTCATTGGCCTGAGCGGCCGTCGAGCCGACAGACATCAGGGTGACCAGAGCGATCGGAACGGCATACATCACGGATTTACGCATTATAGTTCTCCTAAGTTCTTTCTAGTCATACGGAAGAAGCGTCAATTACGGGTCTTGAGGATCAAGAGCGCGCCCGAAGCGCCACAAGTGATCCAACGACCAGTGCGGCGGCCCCACCGACGATTTGCAGCATCGTCCGGTCGGAATACTGCCCCGTGAGCTCGTACCTCAGCTCGGAGAGCGGGGCATCGGCCGCGCTCACTCCGAGAGCCAGAAGCACGCCACCGACCACGGCAACGGCAAGGCCTACAACACGTGTCGAAATCATCTCACTCCTTCCAATCGATCTGGCGACCGGACAACCCCTCGCCACTTGGTTTCGACATAGGTAGGACGGGAAAAGAGACCTGATTATTCCGCTAACGTTAGTGAATTTTGTCAGGTGGCTTTGTCAGATCCCCTCCGCGTCAATGAAACGCAAGGGAACGCGAACGGTTCCATATTTTTGCATACTAGGAGCCGTTAACTACGAAGACAGGCGGCTCCCCGGCGCTTTCCCGCGAGTCGCGAGCTCAAAAAAACTTTCGGGGGCCGATCAGCATTCCGGGAGGTTGACCGCGATCCCGCCGGTGGAGGTTTCCTTATACTTGAGGCTCATGTCCCGGCCGGTCTCCAGCATCACTCGGACGCAGTTGTCCAACGGCATGAAATGCCGGCCGTCGCCCCGCAAAGCCAGGCTGGCGGAGGACACCGCCTTGATCGCCCCCAGCGCGTTGCGCTCGATGCAGGGCACCTGAACCAGCCCGCCCGCCGGATCGCAGGTCATCCCCAGATGATGCTCCAGCGCGATCTCGGCCGCGTTCTCCACCTGGGCGTTCGAGCCGCCCAGCGCGGCGCACAGGCCGGCCGCGGCCATGGCCGAGGCGGATCCCACCTCGCCCTGACACCCGACCTCCGCCCCGGAGATCGACGCATTGTGCTTGATCAGTCCGCCGATCGCGGCGGCGACCAGCAGTATGTCCCGCTGTCCGTCGCGGCTCGCGCCGATACAGTGGTCGCGGTAGTAGCGCAGCACCGCCGGCACCACGCCCGCAGCACCGTTTGTCGGCGAGGTCACGACCCGGCCGCCGGCCGCGTTCTCCTCGTTCACCGCCATGGCATAGACGCTCATCCAGTCGTTCACCGTGTGGGGCTGAACCCGGTTGAGGCCCCGTTCCGCCAACAGGGCCTCGTGGATCGATTTGGCCCGGCGCCGGACGTTCAAGCCGCCGGGCAGGACGCCCGACTGGGTCAGGCCGCGGTCGATGCAGCAGTCCATCGCATCGAGGATCCGATCCAGGGCCGCCTCCAGTCCGTCGCCATGGGCCACCGTCTCGTTGGCCCGCTTCATCGCGGCGATGCTGAGCCCGGCCCGCTCGCCCATGGCCAGCATCTCCGCCGCCGAGCCGAAGGGATAGGGGTAGCCCAGTTGGGCCTTCTCCTCGCCCAGACCGTCGGCCCGGCCAGACTGCTGGGCTTCGAGTTCCGACGCGGTCACCACGAAGCCGCCGCCCACGGAATAGTAGGTCTCAGACAGGACCGGGCCGCCCTCACCGTCGAGCGCCTCGATCACCATGCCGTTGGCATGCCCCGGCAGCGCGACGTCGTAGTCGAAGACGAGATCCGTCTGCGGGGCGAAAGCGAGAGGCCCGATCCCGGACACCTCGATCCTGCCGCTGTCCTGAACCTCGGCGACCAGGGCGTCGGCCCGGTCCGGATCCAGGGTGTCCGGCCGGTATCCGAGCAGTCCGAGGATCACCGCGCGGTCGGTCGCATGCCCCTTGCCGGTGAAGGCGAGCGAGCCGTGCAGCCGGACCCGCAGTGCCGCCGGCGTCGGGCCGCCGGCATCTCGTAATCCGGAAAGAAACCGGGCCGCCGCCAGCATCGGCCCCATGGTGTGGGACGAGGACGGGCCGACCCCGATCTTGAAGATGTCGAACACCGACAGAAACATGCTTTCCCCCTCACCCCATCCGCGCGGCTTCCGGCAGGATACGCCATGCCAGGGTAAACACTTGGACGATAGCGTCGGTTCGGGGCGGATTCGGCTCAGTGTGCGGATCAGGCCTCGATCCGCACCACCAGGCAGGTCATGTCGTCCGCCTGGGCGGCGCCGGTGGCGAAGGTTTCGACATCGGCGATGCAGGAATCCCCGATCTCGGCCGCCGACTGACCCCGGCAGGTCGCCAGGGCCTCGATCAGCCGGGCTTCCTTATATTCCTGGTTGTTCACGTCGAACGCCTCGGTGAGGCCGTCGGTGTACAGGAACAGCGCGTCCTGCGGCGACAGGCTGGTGGTGGCCGAGGAGTATTCGATGCCGGGCATGACGCCGAGGACCAGATCGCCCAGCGGCTCGATGGGAACCACGCTGCCGTCGGCCTTCAGGACGAAGGGCGGGTTATGGCCGGCATTCGCATAGGACAGGGTCAGGCTCTTCAGGTCGATCACCCCGTAGAACACGGTGACGAACATGGCCGCCTCGTTCTCGCGCTCCAGCAGGTTGTTCACCCGGGTGAGGCATTCGCCGGGGTCGCCGCCGCCCAGCCCTTCGGCGCGCAGAAGCGTGCGCGAGATCATCATGAACAGCCCGGCCGGAACGCCCTTTCCCGACACGTCGGCGATCACCACGCCGACCCGGTTCTCGTCGATCTGGAAGTAGTCGTAGAAGTCGCCGCCGACCTCGTAGGCCGCGTGCATCTGTCCGACGATCACCATCCGGTCGTGCCGGAACGGCTCCCTCGGCAGCACCGAGGCCTGCATGTCGTGGGCGATCTGCAGCTCCTGGCGCAAACGGACCAGGTCCGAATTCTCGCGGAACACCCGGGTGACGGTACGGAACCAGGGACGCCAGCCCGGCGGCACCCGCGGCAGCCCTCCGGGGCCGACCTCGCCGGCCGCCTTGATATGCTCCACAAGCTGGCTGGCCGGCCAGACGAACTCCCGCCCGGTAAGCCCGCCGGCGATCAGCATCATGAGGGTCAGGACTGCCACCAGAGCCAGCATCTCGGGCCCGCGGTCGACGATCAGGCTGGTCAGGATCGTCCAGCGGTCTCCCAGATAGATCAGCGTCCAGGGTGCCGATTCCAGGGCCTCGACATAGAGTAGGGTTCCCCCAACGTCGACCACCCGGCGCGAGGGCACGTCATCGGCACGGGCGACCACCTCCGCCGCGTCGACCGGCAGGGCGTCGGCGACCGGGGATCCCAGCGGCACCCGAATAGCACCCTGCTCCGGATGCGCCAGCAGCAGGCCGTCGGCCGTCACCAACAGGGTCTGTCCGACCGGATACTCGAAATCGCCGTTGACCCTGTTCAGATAATCCAGGGAAAACTCGAACGCGATGACGCCCAGGAACCGGCCCTGAACGTCCACCGGGATCACCAGATGAAGCAGCGGGCTCCCGGTTCGGTCCGTTCCAAACAGCCACCGTCCCTGACGTTCGGGATTGTCGTTCGGCAGTCCCGTCGTCATCAGAGCGTCCGACCGGGGAGCGTGCAGGAAGGCGTCGGCCTCGGCCTGGGTCGCCGGCAGCATCGCGGCAAAGCCGGCCCGAGAGATGTAAGCGGTCCGCTTGATCGTCGGCAGCAGCGAGACGAGATACCGAAACTCGCCCAGCAACTGGAGGGCCGCGACCAGTTCGGCGTCGGTGGACCGGTCGGCCCCGGCATCGAGGACACCGGCCAGCGCCGCCGTCGAGGGCAGGTCGATCCCCGAATTGACCCGCAACGAGAGCTCTCCGAACTCCCCTCTGTCGACCAGGGCCTGGACCCGACCGTCCGGCATATCGCTCAGGGCGGCGGCGTAGGCCGACGTGACATCGTCGCGGATCTCCTCCGACCGCCTCACCACCGCGGAGGCCAGGGCGTCGAGGATCAGGCCATGCTCCTTCAGGCCGCTGGAGAGCGCGTCCCATTCGGCCTTCTCGCGCTTGTCGATCTGGAACATGAAGAACCCGACCGACACCGCAAGCAGCACGACATAGGCCAGCCCCATGACGAAGCTGTACCGCCGGGCCGGCCGCATCCGACCGGTCGTCGCTTCTTTCGAATTCTCTGATGCATGGGTCATGGGCAATCCCGGCCGGGCTTCAATTAATGTATCCGACCGGCTGTCCGAACGCCCGCACCTGCCTGCCGTCGTAATTGTAGATGAACGTCGCGGCCTCCATGAACCGGAAGGGAATCCGGAGGCCGATCTGCCGGGCGACGCGGAAATTGATCGCGAGATCCGGCGGTGTGACGACGCCGACCGGAAGGGAGCCGGGATCCACGCCCTCGGTCAGGACGCTGATGGCATAGAACGCCGAAAGCTGGACCGCGGTGGACTGGTTGATGCCGATGGAGATCGCCGCGCTGTCGTCGCCGCTGCGCACGACGTCCGGCAACGTCGAGACGACCGGCGCGCGGCCAGCAAGACCGTTGATCAGGCCGATCCGCTGATAAACCGACGTCGACCCCGTCACGATCCAGGCGCTGGCCGACAGGCCGGGATCCGAATTCACCATCTGCTGGCGGACCCGTCCCATACCGGCGACCAGATCCTCTTCGACCTGCTGGCCGTCGCCCACCGCCACGTCGTAGACGGTCAGCCCGAAAGAATCCGCCAGGTCGTGCAGCGGCGTGACCTGGGTCTCGATCGCGCTGCGGTTCGACTCCGCATACAGCACGCCGACATTCTTCAGATCCGGCAGAAGCTGCAGCAGGTAGCTGACGAACAGGCGGATCGGCACCGTGTTCGACGTATAGGCGATATTGGTGCCGCTGCCGTTCTGATAGTCCGGCATCTGGCTGAGCAGGACCGGATCCTTGGCGGAGTTGGTGACCACCGGCAACCGGCCGCCGACATAGGTCTGGTGCATGAACTCCGCCGCGCGCGAGCCGACCGGCATGATCAGGTCGACCGCATGCGACTCCGCCCAGTCGACGGCCTCCTGGGCGATGGCGTCGTCGTTTCCGTAGAGCCAGATCTCGAATTCCGCCGGTATGTTCTGCTGGCGGAACGTGTCGAGCACCCCGTCGACGCCGATCGAATAGGCGGCAACGGATTTGAACGGGATCAGCATCAGCAGATGGAAGCGGCTCGGCCTGTCCGTCCAGGAAGGGACGGCGCGCATCCGTGCCGTATCCTGCGGGTTGGCAGAAATCCGGTAGTGCTCCTGGGTGGCGGCGCTGAATTCCAGCCAGTCCAGCACAGGCCGCTCTGCGGCAGCCTGCGCCGGTTTTCCGGCAACCATCGCCCCCACCGTCAGGGAGATGAGGCACACCACCAGTGCCCGTGCGAGCATGACAGCCGTCACGGAGAGCTTCCTTCCAGCGAGACATCCGGCTATTGCGTGACCCGACTGTTTCACACGCGACCAGTGACAGCAACTCGTTAGCGCGATCGTCCGGGCGCGAGTCCGGCTTGCATCGTCTTCGGGCTGGCCTATCCTGCCAATCACGTCAAAGGTGTGCCCGAATGAACCAGCCACTCCAATCGGACCTAGCGGATGCCGGTCCGGACAGCAGCGCGATCCGGTCCGCACGCCGGCGTCTGGTCGCCTGTCTGTGCCTCGTACTGGCCGGCCTCGTCCTCTTCGGCGGCAGCTGGTGGGTTCTGGCGTCGTCGCGCTTCGACGTGGAGCGGATCCGCACCGAGGCGGAGACCGTCCACAAGGCGATGGGCGGCATGCTGTCCATGGGCCTCCCGGTCTCCGACTTCATCGGCTTCGATGCGGCCAGCGGCCGCGTGCTGCGGTTCGACACGGCCGTGCGGGCCGTGGAGATCGTCGATCTGACCGACCGGGTGGTGCTGCGGAATCCGACGGACTTCGATGCGGGCGACCGGGAATGGACCGAGGGAAGTTTCCTGGGCTTGGGCGACGAGTTGCCCGGGATCGAGCATCACGACTGGCTGTCGCGGTACTCCCTGCCGGTCGCCGGCCGCTTCGGTCCGGCCGGGAGCATCGTGCTCTACTATGAGCACGAGATCCTGGCGGAGTTCACCCGGAGCACGGCGATCGCCGGTTTCGCCGCGCTGGTGCTGCTGGCGCTCGGCGTGGTGGTGCACGCCGCCGTCCTCGCCAATCCGGAGGTTTTCCAATCCTACCGCGAACTGGCGACCGTCTACGCCGTGACCTGCCTCATCGGGCTGGGGATCGTAGGTGCGACGATCTTCGGGCTCGGCGCCACGAAGGCGATCGAGACCGCCAATGCCTATGGGGAATCGCTCGGTGCGCGCCTCGGCGAAGCCATGGCATTGGGCATCGACCCCAGCGATCTCGTGGGTCTGGGCGACGTGGTCCGCGAATATCAGGAATCCAACGACATCATTTCCTACGTTGCATTGCTGGAGGGCAACCGGATCGAGGCCGCCGCCGGTCTGCAGGACCAGAGCGACCGCTGGATGCGACCCGACGGCGTGTTCGATGCCGTGATCGAAGTCCGCCCGCGCCGTCTCTACCGCCCGCAGTATCGCGTCGCGGTGGGCATTCCGCTGACGGTCGTCACCCGCGTGCTGTGGCACACCGGCACGACGGCAATGCTCGGCGCGGCCGCCCTAATCGCCCTCGGCCTGGGACTGCTCGCCTGGGTCCGGGTGCCGGAGCCGTCGACCGTCGCCCCCTCGACACTCCGCGCTTCCGCCTGAGGGGCGAAGTCCCGCTCATTCCGTTTCGGAACCGGCCCGCGCGAGCCGGCGTGCGGAGGGTCTGCGGCGGACCACCACCTGGAACCCAAGCCAGCTCAGCGCCGCCCACGACGCGCCGACGATCCAGCCGCCGACCACATCGGTCGGATAATGCACCCCCAGATAGACCCTGCTCGACCCGACGAGGATGGTCAGCAGCATGGCGTAGACATAGGCGAACGTCTTGAGCCTCCGGTTATCGGTCGCCGCGGCCAGGCAGGCACCGAGGGTCAGAAAGGTCACCGCCGACATCGTCGCGTGGCCCGAGGGGAAACTCGACGTGAAGACCTGAACGATCCCGGTCAAATCGGGGCGCGGCCGGTCGAAGATCAGCTTCAGACCCGTGCTGAGCGCTGTCCCACTCGCGATCGCCGTCACCAGATACGCCGCGATGTCGTTGCGTCGGAGGATCAGCAGGATCCCGGCGACCGCCACCACCAGCAGACAGAGCAGCGTGAAGCTCCCGAGCGCGGTGATATCCCGCGCCATCTCGAACATCCATTCGGGGCCGATGGCCAGTGTGGGATCGCCGTCCACGCGGAAGAACATCAGGACCGACCTGTCGAATGTCAGCGTCTCCCCTTCCCCGACTTCGCTGGCGAGCACGCCGAAGCCGTACAGGAGGAGCGCCGATCCCAGGATCATCCAATGGCGCTGCGCCTCGGCCAGGGCTCGTTCCAAAAGGGTTCTGAAGGTCATTGATATCTCCGGCGGTCTCGGGCTGCCCTCCCGTTCTGCCGATGTCGGGCTGGGGCGAGAGCGGTTGCGGTTTCTAGCTATCGCCAGCCCTCGCGAGCACCGCCTCACCGACCGCCGCAACGGCCTGGGCGAGGCCCTCCACCGGCGCGATGGAGTTGTGCAGCAGCCCAAACCCGTACCGGCGGTCCTCCGCCATGATGAGCGCGCGGCCCAGATCGTCGCGCCCTTCCACATGCGCGCTGTTCGCAAGACCCAGATCGGTCGGGGTCACGGCGATCAGGCCGGCATCGATATCGGGATTGCTGCGAAGGACCCGGGCCACCGCTTCATCGGCCGACAGCCCCTGCGCGAGCAGGGCCAGCGCCGCCCGGCCTGCCGAGGGTCCCTCCACCGTTGCCAGATTGGGGAGCCGGTGGCCGGTGACCAGCCCGGCCCGTCCGGCCGCGAGGAATTGGGACAGTGGTTCTGGCCGGTCCGGACCGCTGGTGATCACCGCTGCGACGGTCGCCTGTGCCGTCTGGACGAGTTGCTCAGCCCCGGCACGTATGGCTTCCAGGCCTCCGCGCTGACAATCCAGGGAGACCGGCTCGCCGCCCGCCCTCAGCACGGTAAAGACGGCGAAGCCGTGAAGATCGCCGGACGCCCGTCTTTCCGCCTCTTCCCAGGCGGCCAGTACCGCCGCGCCGGCGTTCCGCCCGAAGGCGCCGATCCCGATCGTCATAGTCGCCCCCGTCGTTGCCGTGTCGATGCCCGTCCGCGGGCACTATAGACCTCCGGCAACGGATCGACGACGTCGGCGGGCAGACAGCGCCGCATAGGGCCGGCGCGTTCGCGTCAGCGGGCCTTGCTGGTCTGCACGGCCTCGCTGCGGGCGGCGGCCTCGGGATCCACTGCCCGCATGGCATCGCGGACGGCGGACAGAGACCGCCGTTCGCCGCCATCCATGCTCTCCTCTTCGGCGACCTGAAGCTCGCGGGCGTCTTCCTCCATGGATTTGAGCACGCTGAGCTTCTCTTCCTTGCTCAGGGACTCGCTACGGGCGACGGCCATCGGAGTCTCGAAATGGTCGTACGGATCCAACATCATTGCCGCGAAGTCTGCGGCACCCTTGGTGGCCATGGTGGTTCTCCATTCGATTGAAGCGGTCGGTTGCGCCGGTCAGAAGGTCGGTTTCCGGCGTCGGATCGACCGCGCGTCTGCATGCGTGAGAAACGTCTCGCCGGAGCCACGGTTCCCGCCACGGGTCTGCCCCTGCCCCCGTCGAACCGAGCGCCCGGGACGATAATTGTTTGATTGTTGACAATCTGACAATCATCGGCAACTGTCGCATCAACCATGATCGAGGCCCTTGGCATGTCGCTGTCCCAAATCCGCTATATCTCCTTCGATTGCTACGGAACGCTGACCGACTTCAGGGTCGGCGACGTCACCCGGGCACGTCTCGCCGACCGGGTCGATAGCGCAGCGATGCCGGGCTTTCTGGAGGACTTCACGGCCTTCCGGTTCGACGAGGTTCTGGGCGCGTGGAAGCCCTATCCGGAGGTCCTGCACCGCGCGCTGGAACGTACCTGCAAGCGCTGGGGTGTGACGTTCAATGCGGACGATGCTCAGGCCATCGTCGATGCGATCCCGAGCTGGGGGCCCCATCCCGACGTCCCCGCCGGCCTGGCCCGGGCCGCGCAGAAACTGCCGCTGGTCGTGCTGTCCAACGCTTCCGACAGTCAGATCCAGGCGAATGTAGATAAGCTCGGCGCACCGTTCCACGCCGTGCTCACCGCCGAACAGGCACAGGCCTACAAGCCCCGGTTCCAGGCTTTCGAGTACATGTTCGACACGCTGGGCTGCGGGCCGGAGCATGTGATGCACGTATCGTCCAGCCTGCGCTACGACCTGATGACCGCCCATGACCTGCGCATCGCCCAGCGGGTGTTCGTGGAGCGCGGCCATGGTCCCGGCAATCCGGCCTACGGCTATCGGGCGATCGCCGATATCGGCGGCCTGCCGGGCCTGCTCGGGGCCTGAGCCGTGGCGGTGCCCAAACCGATCGAAAAGGTCACCCTGTCCACCCAGGTGGCCGAGCGGTTGCGCAGCGATATCCTGGCCGGGGCTCACGGCCCGGGCGAGCAGCTCCACGAAGTGGAACTGGCGCTCGCCCTCGGCATCAGCCGCGGCCCGCTGCGCGAAGCGATGCAGCGGCTGGTCCAGGAAGGGCTGCTGAAGAGCATCCCCCATCGTGGCGTCTTCGTGGTCGACCTCAGCGAGGAGGACATGCTGGACGTGTTCTTCGTGCGCGCCAGTCTGGAGGAAGCGGCCGTCCGACGCCTCGTCTCCCACGGCGACCGGGCCACGACCGCCAGACACCTCACCGTCATTTCCGAACGCATGGACCGGGCGATGCGCGGCGGCGACCATACCAGTGGCGGCGATCTGGATCTGGAGTACCACCGCGCCCTGGTGGATGCCGCCGGCAGCCTGCGGCTGTCGCGCACCTACGCCACCGTCCAGGCCGAGACCCGGTTGTGCCTGCACCGGCTGATGGGCGGATACCGCAGCCGCGACGACCTCGCCGTCGAGCATTTCCGGCTGGCCGAACTGATCCGCACCGCGCCGGTCGAGACGATCCTGCCGGAGCTGCATCGCCACTTCGGCAACCCGGCCGTCATCCTGCGCCGCCTGCGCCAGGACGCCCCCGACCAAGACCGGAGACAGGCCCGATGACCGCCTCCGCGCTTCACGTCAGCCCCGTCCAGCCGGACGACCTCGATGCCGTCACGGAACTGGTGAAAGCTCTGCGCTGGCCGCATCGCCGCGAGGATATCGGCCTGTTCATGCGGCTGGGCGCCGGCCATACCGCCAAGGACGATGCCGGCGCCCTGCAGGGTGTGGCTCTATGGTGGGCGTTCGAACCCGCCGCCGCCCGGCTCGGGCTGGTGATGGTTTCTCCCGACTGCCAAGGCCGGGGTATCGGCCGCCGGCTGGTGGAGCGGATTCTGGACGACGCCGGGGAGCGGTCGATGATGCTGCTCGCCACCGAGGCCGGCAAACCGCTCTACGATAAGCTCGGCTTCCGCACGGTCGGCGCCTGCCGCCAGTATCAGGGGACCTACGAGGGCCGACCGCAGCTGGCCGCGGACCTCCGCCCGGCCACACCGAACGATATGCCGGCGATCCTCGCCCTCGACCGGGCGGCCTTCGGCGCCGGACGGACCGACGCCCTGGCTGCCCTGCGCGACATCGGCCGGGTCGCGGTGATCGACGGGGGTGCCGGCATCACCGGCTACGCGATCGAGCGCATGTTCGGGCGCGGCACCGTCATCGGCCCAATCGTGGCCGCCGGCGAGGAGGAGGCGATCCGGCTGTTCCGCGCCCTCGCCCTGCCCGGCTTCGTACGGGTGGATGCGCCGGTCGGCTTCGACGGATTTGCCGCATTCCTGGAATCCCAGGGGCTCGCAGCCGTCGGCGCCGACTCGCCGGTGATGGTGCGAGGCTCCTGGCCCGAACCGTCCGACGACGCCCGCCTCTTTGCCCTGTCCAGCCACGCGCTCGGTTGAGGAGCCCGCCCATGCACAAGGTCATCGTCATCGGCCGCGGATTGATCGGCAGCGCCGCCGGGCGTCATCTGGCCGGGTTGACGGACGGTGTCGCCCTGCTCGGGCCCGACGAACCTGCCGACCGCGCCACCCACCGGGGCGTCTTCGCCAGCCACTACGACGAGGGCCGGATGACCCGGGCGGTCGACCCGGACCCCATTTGGGCGGTCACGGCGAAGCGCTCCATCGACCGCTACGACGAGATCGAGGCGGAAGGCGGCATCCGCTTCTTCACCCCGTCCGGCTATCTCGGCCTCAGCGGTCCCGGTTCCGACTATCTCGACCGGTCGGAAGCCGCCGGCCGGCCGCTCGGCGCGCAGATCGCCCGGCTCGATGCCGCCGATATCCGCACGCGCTTCCCCTTCCTCAAGATCGCCGACGACCGGCGCGGCCTGCACGAGACCGGCAAGGCGGGGCATCTCAGTCCGCGCGCCATGGTCGCCGCGCAATCCGCTGCCGCCGCAAAACGCGGCGCCACGATCATCGCCGAGGAGGCCGCCGCCATCCGCCTGATCTCGGGCGGGGTGGAAGTGGAAACCGCCGCCGGCGCAGTCCACCAGGCCGAGCGCGTACTGATCGCCGCCGGCGCCTTCACCGATGCCTGGGGGTTGAGCCCGCAGGCCCTGAACCTGCGTGTCTTCGGTCGGACCGTCACTTTGGCGCGGATCGAAGGCGACTTGGCGGAGGAGTTAGCGTCGATGCCGACCATGGGTCATGCTGAAAGCGGCGCCTATATCCTGCCGCCGATCCGCTATCCAGACGGGCACCTGTATCTGAAGATCGGGATCGGCAGCACCGACGATGCCGACCTGCACAGCCGGGAGGACTTCTCGCGCTGGTTCAAGAGCAGCGGGTCGGCCGACAACAGGCGCGACTTCCAGGCCTTTCTCACCGACCTGATCCCCGGCCTCGCCCGCGCCAGTCACTGGCACACCGATACCTGCGCCGTCGCCTGGACCGCCACCGGCTATCCCCATATCGACTGGGTCGAGGACGGAAGGATCGCGGTGGCCGTGGGCGGCAACGGCAAGGGCGCGAAATCGGCCGACGACTGGGGCTGGCTCGCCGCCCGGCTGGTCGCCGGAGAGGACTGGGATCATCCCGTCTCCCGCGACAAGCTCCGCCTGCCCGCGAAGGCCTGACGGCGACACGGAAGGTTCACGAAACCGGCCTTGCCGCTGCGGCCCCGAGGCGATTACATGCCCGGCTTACGCGACTGCGGGGGCCGCCTATGAGCTATGACATCGCCATCGTGGGTGCCGGCATTCTCGGCCTCGCCCATGCGCTCGCCGCCGCCCGGCGGGGCAAGCGCGTGGTGGTGATCGAACGCGACGCCTTCGCCACCGGCGCCTCCATCCGCAATTTCGGCTTCGTCACCGTCTCCGGCCAGGAGGCGGGCGACTGCTGGACCCTCGCCCGGCGCTCCCGCGACGTCTGGGCCGAGGTCGCCGCCGCCGCGAAGATCCCGGTGCTGCATGAGGGCCTGATCGTCACCGCCCGGTCTGCCGAGGCGGAGGCGGTGATCGACGCCTTCCTCGACACCGAGATGGCGGAAGAGTGCCGCCGCCTGACCGGCGAGGAAGCGCGCGCCCGCTGCCCGTCCCTGCGCCCCGACGGGGTCACCGCTGCCCTTTACTCGCCGCATGAGCTGCGGGTGGAATCCCGCACGGCCATCGCCGCCCTCGCCCGCTGGCTGGAAAAGCTGCATGGGGTTGAGTTCCGCTGGTCGACCCTGGTGCATGCGGTGGACACGCCGGTGCTGCAAACCAGCCGAGGCCGGGTGGAGGCCGAGACCGTGATCGTCTGCCCTGGCGACAACTACCAGGGCCTGTTCGCCGACCGCATCGCCGCCTACGCCCCGACCCGCTGCAAGCTGCAGATGATGCGGGTAGTGCCGGAGCGGCCGGTGACCCTGGGCTCCGCGGTGATGTCAGACCACGGTTTGGCCCGCTACCGCGGCTATGCCGACCTGCCCGCCGCCGCCCCGCTGAAGGCCAAGCTGGACCGCGAGCAGGCGGCGAAGCGGCAGCACGGCATCCACCTGATCGTCGTGCAGTCGGCCGACGGCTCCCTCGTCGTCGGCGACACCCACGAATACGGCGAGACCCTCGACCCGTTCGTCTCGGACGATCTCAACGCGCTGGTTCTGGACGAGCTAGACACCGTGCTCGACCTGGGTGCGCGGCGGGTGAGCGAGACCTGGATCGGCACCTATGCCAGTGCCGGCGACCGTTGGCGCTTCACCGACGCGCCGGACGACGCCACCCGCGTGGTCGTGGTCACGGCCGGTTGCGGCGCGTCGACCGCCTTCGGCATCGGCGAGGAAACCATCAACGACCTGTTCGGGAGCGATTCGGCATGACCAAGTTCAAGGCGGTGGTCTTCGACTGGGCCGGCACGACCATCGATTTCGGCTCCTTCGCGCCGATGGGCGTGTTCGTGGAGGCGTTCAAGCGCTTCGGCATCGAGACCAGCATCGAAGAGGCGCGCGGCCCGATGGGCGCGCCGAAATGGCACCATATCGACGCCATGATGAAGCTGCCCTCGGTGGCCGAGCAGTGGACCGCCAGATATGGCGCCGCGCCCCAGAAGAGCGATGTAGACAAGGTCTACGAGGTCTTCGTGCCGATGAACGAGGAGGTCGTGGCCGACTACGCCACCCTGGTGCCCGGTACGAAGGACGTGGTCGCCTGGCTGCGCGGGCGGGGCATGAAAATCGGCTCCACCACCGGCTACACGCGCTCGATCATGGAGCGGGTCCTGCCGCTCGCCGCCGAGCAGGGCTATGCGCCCGACAACCTGGTCTGCGCCGACGACCTGCCGGAGGGCCGGCCGGGGCCGCTGATGATGTACAAATGCTTCGTCGACCTGGTGGTCTACCCGCCGAGCGCGGTGATCAAGGTGGACGACACCGAGCCCGGCATCGCCGAGGGGGTGGCCGCCGGTTGCGTGACCGTTGGCGTGACCCTGTCCGGCAACGCGGTGGGCAAGACGCCGGAAGAGTTGGCCGCCATGACGGAGGCGGAGATCGCCCCGCTGCGCGCCAAGGCAGCCGAAACCCTGAAGGCCGCGGACGCGGACCACGTCATTGACACCATCGCCGACCTCCCCGCCCTGATCGAGCGGCTGGAAGGTCAGGCCGAGAAATAGCCCGCGAGGTTCGCCCGGATGCGGTCCAGCGGGGTGGCGCCGGAGACGTCCGGCACGAAACGCTGGCCGGTGATCGCCTCGAACGCCTCCACATAGACGGCGGCCGTCCGGTCGATCAGTTCCTTCGGGATCTCCGGAATGTCGTCGTTATAGGGATCGCAGCGGGCATCGACCCAGGAACGGATGACGTCCTTGTCGAAGGACGGCGGGCGGCTGCCTTCCGCAAAGGCCCTCTCGTACCCGTCGGCCAGCCAGAAGCGGGAGCTGTCCGGCGTGTGGATCTCGTCCGCCAGCACGATCGTGCCGTCCACGTCGGTGCCGAACTCGTACTTGGTGTCCGCCAGGATAAGTCCGCGCTCGGCGGCCATTTCCTGCCCGCGCGCGAACAGCGCCAGGGCGATGGACGACACGCTCTCCCACTGGGCTTGCGTGAGAAGGCCCTGGGACAGGATCTCCTCGGCTGTCAGCGGCGCGTCATGGCCGCCGTCGAAGGCCTTGGTGGTCGGCGTGATGATCGGTGCCGGCAGCCTGGCGTTGTCGCGCAGCCCCTCGGGGAAGCTGTGGCCGTAGATCACCCGCTCGCCCTTCTTGTAGCGGGTCAGGACCGAGGTGCTGGTCGTCCCCGCCAGATACCCGCGCACGACGATCTCGACCGGCAGGATGGTGAGCCGCTTGGCGACCACCACATTGGGATCGGGATAGTCGAGCACATGGTTGCGGCAGATGTCGGCGGTGTGCTCGAACCAGTACCGGGCCATCTGGGTCAGCACCTGACCCTTGAACGGGATCGAGGCCAGGATCCGGTCGAACGCGGAGATCCGGTCCGAGGCGATCAGGATGCGCCGTCCGTCCGGCAGGTCGTAGCAGTCGCGGACCTTGCCGAAATACGGATTGCTGAGCTCGGGAATGCGGGCGTGGTCGAGCACGCGATCGGGAAGGGTCATCGACGGAGGTCCCAGGGGTGAACGCACGTGTTTGCCAGACCGGCTAACACAGTCTGAGGCGGATGTCGCGCCGCCGCGCACAATTCGGCGGCCGATTACTCACAATGCTCCCGGTAGGCCGCCAATTGATCGGCGAAGGCGCGCTGGAAGGCCGGGCGGGCTTCGCCGCGGGCGATATAAGCCGCCAAGGCAGGCATACCGTCGAGCAAATCCGTGCAGCCCAGGCGGCGCAGCACGGAGACCAACAGCAGGTCGCCGGCGCTGAACCCGGGCTCCAGCCACTTTCTGTCGGCAAGGCGGGCCGCCAGGGGCATCAGCCGGGCTCGCACCTGCTCCTTCACCAGGGGCAGGCGCTCCTGCTGCCAGCTTCTCCCGCGTTCCAGCAGGGTGGCGTTCTGCAGCTCGATGATCGGCGGCTCCACCGTGCTGAGCGCGGCGACCGCCCACATCTTCGCCCGCGCCCGGGCGTGCGGATCCTCCGGCAGGAGCCCCGGATGCCGCTCGGCCAGGTGGAGCACGATGGCGCCGGATTCGAACAGGACGAGACCGTCCTCCTCGAAGACAGGGATCTGGCCGAACGGCTGCAGCGCCAGATGGTCGGGCTGCTTCAGGTCGGGTATCGGGACGTAGCGCACGTCATAGGGCAGCTCCAGCTCCTCCAGCGCCCAGCGGACCTGCATGTCCCGGGCGAGCCCCCGTCCCTGGTCCGGAGAGCGGTGGAAGGCGGTGATCGTGATGCCCATGAGAGCCTCGTCAGCGCCGGCGGCTGCCGTCCACCGTGGCAATGGCGCCGTAGAGCTCCGGCCGGCGGTCGCGGAACACGCCCCAGCCGAGACGCCGCGCCCGCACCGCGTCCAGATCGAAGCTGGCGGTGATCACCGCGTCGTCGGCCCGTTCCGCATCGGCCACCACCGCCCCGGTCTCATCGGCGATGAAGGAGGTGCCGTAGAAGGTGATCTCGGAGGTCAGCCCGATCTCGCGGCCGACCCGGTTGCTGGCGATCAGCGGCGTCAGGTTGGCGCCGGCATGGCCCTGCATCACCCGCCGCCAATGGGCCGAGCTGTCGATCGGCGGGGCCGGCGGCGGCTCGCTGCCGATGGCGGTCGGATAGAACAGAAGTTCGGCTCCCTGGAGCGCCATGGACCGGGCGGATTCCGGGAACCACTGGTCCCAGCAGATCGCGCAGCCGAGACGGCCATAGGCGGTGTCCCAGACCCGGAATCCGGTATCGCCGGGGGTGAAGTAGAACTTCTCCTGATAGCCCGGCCCGTCCGGGATATGCGCCTTGCGGTACAGGTCGAGGACCGAGCCGTCGGCGTCGATCATCACCAGGCTGTTGAAATGGGCGTTGTGGGCCGCCTCGAAGAAGCTGAAGGGCAGCACCACCGACAGCTCGCGGGCGAGGTCGGCGAAGCGGGCGATGACCGGGTTGCCCTCCACCGGCCGCGCGAGCCCGAAATAGGCCGCGTCCTGGTCCTTGCAGAAATACGGGGTCTCGAACAGTTCCTGCAGCAGGATGACCTGCGCCCCCGCGCCGGCGGCGCGGCGCACCAGGGCCTCGGCCCGGTCGAGATTGCTGGCGGCGTCGGCGCCGCAGGACATCTGAGTGGCGGCGACGGTGACTTTGCGGGTCATCTCAGCGTCCGAACCGCACGACGACCTGGCGGTCGCCGCCGCGCGGCACCGGGCCGTTCACGACCTGCTTCTGGCCCAGATACTCGCGGCGCGCACGGACCACATCCTCGCTGTCGAGCTTCATCAGGTTGATGGCTATCAGGCTGGCGAAGGCCGCCATGATCTTCTCGATAAGCAGCAAGCGACCCTCCCTGGGACGATGACAGTACCGGCCCGCATGGTAAGCTGTTGCAGTGCAACCCGCCAAGCCGAACCCCTGAACATTATTGGTCCCATGACAGCCGAAACCGTACGGTCCAAACCCGCTGACCTGCCGCCGATCACTTTTAGTCCCGCCGCCGCTCAGGATATCGACCGTCTGGTCGACCTGAAGGTGGCGGTGATGCGCGGCGAGTTGGAGCGACTGGGCCGCTACACGCCGGAGCGTGCGCGCGACAAGTTCGTGGCCAAGTTCAGCCCAGAGCGCACCCGGCTCATAGACCTGGACGGCCGCTTCGCCGGGTGCGTGACCTTCACCGATCATGGCGCGCATGTGGAGATCGAGCACCTGTACCTGACACCCGACTGCCACGGCAGCGGGCTCGGCAGCCGGATCATGGCGGTGCTGATGGACGAGGCCCGCGCGCTCGGCAAGCCGGTGCGGCTGACCGTGCTGAACGGCAGCCCGGCCAACCGGTTCTACCAGCGCCTCGGCTTCGTGGAGACCGAGCGCGACCCGATCGACATCCAGTACATCTGGAGGCCTTGAGCCCCACCACCAAATCGCCTCGCCCTGAGCGGCCCCGGCTCTTGGCCGGGGCGTGTCGAAGGGTGGGGGGAGAGTTCAGGTCCTTCGACACGCCCCGGCCAAGAGCCGGGGCCGCTCAGGGCGAGGTCGGAGGGTTGGACGGCGCTAAACGGCCGCCTCTTTCGCGCGCTCCGGCGCCGCCGGCGCGACCTTCAAGCCGCAAAACCGGTCGAACGCCTCCCAGAGCTGATCGCGGATCGGGTCGATCTCGCCCAGGATCTCGTGCTCGGCGTCGGGGATGCGGACCCCCATCCCGTGCGGCAACCGCTGGATCGCCCGCTTGGTGGCCGCGTTGTCCACGATCCGGTCACGACCGGCCAGGACGACGAGGATCGGCGCGCGGATCGCTTCGAACCAGCCGGGCCGGTGGGTGAGCTGGATCGACCGCCAGGCAGCCCGGGCCCAGCCGAAGGTCGGATCGGCGACCGCCAGTTCAGGGTTTTGCTCGATCAAACGGTGAGTCCGGTCGAAGCGGACCGAATCGGTGGTGAGCTTATTGCCCTCGAACTGCCGCCGGCGCGGGCCATAGGGGCTGCCGCCGAAAACATAGCGGCCAGACATGCCGACGGCACAGAACACCGACAGCAGACCGCCGATGGTGGGGCGGAGCGAGGCCACCCCGATCATCGGCGCGATCGCCACCCCCCGCTTCACCCGCTCCGGATGGCGTCGGCAGAACCAGATCGCCAAATGCCCGCCCATGGAATGGCCGACGACCGTCAGCGGCCCGGCGTCATCGAGCCCGGCATCGGCGATCACCGCGTCCAGATCGGCCAGATGGGTATCGAAGCTGTCCACGTGTCCTTTGGAGCGGTCCGGCAGGTAACGCGCCGACAGGCCCTGGCCGCGCCAGTCCAGACACAGCACGCCGAACCCGCGCGCGCGCAGGTCCCTGACGGTCTCCAGGTGCTTCTCGATGAATTCGGTGTAGCCGGGCAGAAACACGCACCAGCCGAACGGCCCCGCGGGGCCGAACAGGGCGTATCTGAGGTGCATTCCGTCGGGTCTATCCAGCCATCTGGTCTCGCCGCCCGCCTCTTCGATCGTATCCGGTATGCTCACCTTTCCAGAACCACTCCACATGTTGCCGTCCAGGAGAGATACACCGGATCCTCCCAGGTAAAGGCGCGTCGCGTTACCCGGTCCAGATTGGCGCTCGAGACCTTCATGAGCGGCAGGTCCGGGGAAATCCGGACATGATAGACCGATGTTTCGCCCAGATAGGTAATTTCTTCGACCATTCCAGAGACGGTATTGGCGTCGGCCTCGCCGGTGGGCTCCTTGGTGATGTCGATCTTTTCCGGCCGCAGTGCCACCCAGGCGGTGCTGCCGACGGGCGGCGCGGTGTCGTGTTCCATCTCGATCGGCGTGGTAACCCCCGGGCACACTAGCCGTACCCGGCCGCTCGACGCCTGCTCGACCCGGCCCTCGATCATGTTCACCGAGCCTATGAAATCGGCGACGAAGCGGCTGGAGGGGAATTCGTAGAGCTCCGCAGGCGGGGCAACCTGCTGCACCGCCCCCTGGTCCATGACGGCGATCCGAGACGCCATGGACAGCGCCTCCGACTGGTCATGGGTGACGATGATGAAGGTGATCCCCACGGTTTCCTGCAGGTTCACCATCTCCAGACGCATGGCCTCGCGCAGCTTGGCATCCAGCGCCGAGAGCGGCTCGTCCAGCAGCAGCACCTTGGGCCGTTTGACCAGCGCCCGGGCCAGCGCCACCCGCTGGCGCTGACCGCCCGACAGCTGATCCGGGCGGCGAGAGGCGAAGCCGTCGAGCTTCACCAGGGCCAGCGCCTCCTCGGCCCGACGCTTGATTTCCTCGCGCGGCACCCCGTCGATCCGCAAGCCGTACCCGACATTGTCCAGCACCGACATATGCGGGAACACGGCATAGGACTGGAACACCATGTTCACCGGCCGCTTATTGGCCGGGACCAGGGACATGTCCTGCCCGTCGATCTTGATCGTTCCTTCGCTGGGCAGCTCGAGGCCGGCCAGCATCCGCAGCAGCGTGGTCTTGCCGCAACCGGACGGGCCGAGCAGCGCGAAGAACTCGCCCCGGCCGATGCTCAGGTTGACGTCCTCGACCGCCGAGAACTTGCCGAACCGCTTCGACAGGCTGGAAATCTCGATGATCGGGGCGTCGTTGCCCGAGGCTGGGGAGACGGCGGGCGCGGCTCCGCTGATGCTCATGACTTTTCCTTCTCCTGGCGGAACTGCATCCACAGGGCGACGCCGGTCAGCACCACGGTCAGCACGATCAGAACGGTGGAGGCGGCGTTGACCTCCGGCGTCACCGAGAACCGGACCATGGAGTAGACCTTGACCGGGAAGGTCACCGTGTCCGGACCGGAGGTGAAGAAGGTGATGACGAAATCGTCCAATGACAGGGTGAAGGCCAGCAGCGCGCCGGCGACCAGCCCTGGGCGCATGAACGGCACCATCACGTCCCAGAACACCCGCCACTCGCTGGCCCCCAGGTCCTGTGCCGCCTCTGCCAATTCCTGATTGAAGCCCGACAGCCGGGCGCGGACCACCACGGCGACGAAGGGGAAGCTGAAGGAGACGTGGGCGATGATGATCGCCGACAGGGAGAGCGGCCAGGGCAGTCCGCTCGGCCAGCCGACCTTGGCGAAGAAGGCCAACATCGCTACGCCCATGCAGATCTCCGGGATCACGATGGGCAAGGCCATCGCCCCTTCGTAGCCGGCCTTGAACGGGAAGCGGAACCGCCACAGCAGCAGCGCCGTCAACGCACCGAGAATCGTCGAGATGACGGTGGAGATCAGGGCGATGGTCAGCGAATTGACGAACGCCTCGATCAGCTCCGAATTGCCGAGCGCCTGCTCGTAGTATTTCAGGGTGAAGCCGCGCCAGACGATGTTGCGCCGGCTGTCGTTGAAGCTGAATGCCACCAGGGTGACGATCGGCGCATAGAGGAACACGAAGGTCGCCAGTAGGGTCAGCCGCATCCAGGTGCGCCGCGTGTATTCGAGCGGGCCGATCGGGGTGCGCGCCACGGCTAGAACCCTCCCCGGCCGCGGCCGATCAGCGCCCGCAGGGCCAAGGCGGCGAAGGTCAGGTACATCAGCAGGAACGACAGGGCCGCGCCGAAGGGCCAGTCATTGGCGCTCTTGAACTGCCGCTCGATCACGTTGGCGATCATCTGACTGTCGGTGCCGCCCAGCAGGTCCGGGGTCAGGAACGAGCCCAGGGCCGGGATGAACACCAGGATCGCGCCGGACACGATGCCGGGCATGGACAGCGGCACCACCACGGTCAGGAAGGCCCGCCACTGGGAGGCACCGAGATCCAGCGCCGCCTCGATCAGCGAGCGGTCGAGCTTCTCCAGAGCCGCGTAGAGCGGCAGCACCATGAACGGGAGGTGGACATAGACCAGCCCAATGATGACGGCGGTGTTGTTATACAGCAACTCCAGGGGCTCGAACCGCTCGCCCAGGAGCTGGTAGGAGCCGAGCCCCAAAAGCGACAGCAGGGTGTTCGACTGGTCCCAGAACCATTCCAGGGTGAAGTTGGCGAACCCCCTCACCCGCAGCACCGCGATCAGGGCGTAGGTGCGGATCAGCAGGTTGGTCCAGAACGGCAGGATGACCAACAGCAGCAGCACCGGCCGCCAGCGCGGCGGGGCGAAGACGATGGCCAGCGCCACCGGAAAGCCGACGATCAGCGAGACCACCGTCGTCAGCCCGGCGAAGACCACCGACTTGCCGAAGACTTCGAGATAGAGCGGATCGAGGGCGCGGGCGTAGTTGTCGAGGGTGCCCGTCACCTCCATGTCGACCAGCCCGCGCAGCTCCGCGAAGCTGTAGAGCCAGACGATCGCCAGGGGGATGAGGAAGAAGAAGACGAGCCAGAAGGTCGGCCCGAGGCCGATCAGCCAGAATGCGGATCGGCCTCGCCGCCAGTTCTCCACCGCGTCCCCCGCGCTTGCCTAAGGGCGCCTCAGGCCGCGCCGATCTTGGTCCACAGACGGTCGACCAGCTGGGTGTAGTCGGTGCCCTGATAGATCGCGGTCTCCGAATTGCGGATGACCTCGTCGGACGGGAAGATCGCCGGGTTGTTCTTGTACTCGTCCGACATCAGCGCCTTGGCGGCCGCGTTCGGCGTGGCGTACTGGATGAAGTCGGCGATCGCCGCCCCGGCCTGGGCGTCGAGCAGGAAGTTGATGAAAGCGTGAGCGTTTTCCGGATGCGGGGCGCCGGTGGGGATGCACAGCGTATCCTCCCACAGCAGTCCGCCCTCCTTCGGCACGACATAGGAGATGTCGTCGTCCTCGGCCATCACCTGCAGGATGTCGCCGTTCCACTCCATGGTCAGGTCGACCTCACCGGAGAGCAGCAGGTCCTGACCGTTGTCCTCGGCGAAGACCTTGATGTTCGGCTTCTGCTTGATGAGCATGTCGGCGACCTTCTCCAGGACCGCCGGATCCTTCTCGTTCAGCGGATAGCCGAGATACTTGCAGCCGACCTGCAGCACGGTGCTCGGCGCCGCCAGCAGGGCGATCTTGCCGGCATACTCGTCGCTGTCGTAGAGGACCTTCCAGCTGTCCGGGGTGCTGTTCACCCGGCTCTTGCGATAGCCGATGCCGATGGAACCCCACATGTAGGGCAGCGAATAGGTCCGTCCCGGATCGAAGGCGGGGTTCAGGAACGCCGGGTCGATATTCTTGATGTTCGGGATCTTCGAGTGGTCGAGCTTGACCAGCATGTCGGCCGAGATCATGCGCTCGACATAGTCGTTGGTCGGCACGATGACGTCGTAGCCCGGGTTGCCGGCCTTCAGCTTGGCGAACAGCTCGTCGTTGTCGGCGAACAGGTCCATGGTCACGTCGATGCCGGTGACCTCGCTGAAATCGTCCAGCGTCGTCTCGCCGATATAAGTGTCCCAGTTGTAGAAGTTGAGGACCTTCTCCTCCGCAGCGAAGCCTTTGCCGGAGAAGGTGAGGCCGGCGGCCACGGCCCCGGTTCCGGCAAGAAACGAGCGGCGCGAGACGCCGGACGCGATCCGCTGGGTGAGGTTGCGCTTGGTCATCAATGCCCCCTGTTCTGGCTATGGCACCTTTTGCGGTGCACAACGTTAGATCGGATTCAACGGTGCCCGCGACAGAGTGTCAATGCCGGTCAACGGGCGACTCTCTGATTGCGGGAATACGCGACGAGCTCGATTTTCAGTTTCTATTTACCAATCGTCGCCATATTTGGCGTCACACTGGGTAGGGTCGGGATCTGCTTGCATGGAAATAGCGCTTCCGCTGATCAATAATATCGGCCTGCTGGCCCTTGCCGCCCTGGCCTATACGGCGACACCGGGCCTCAACGACGGCATCAATCCGCTCGCGCGATCGACGATTCTCGGCCTCGCCCTCGGCGCCGCCTCGGCCTTGGTGATGCTGATCCCGATCCAGTTCGCGCCGGGCGTGATCTTCGACACGCGCGCCAGTCCGGTGCTGCTGTCGGGGCTCCTCGGCGGGCCGGTCGCGGCCCTCGTCGCCGCGATCCCCCCGATGATCCTGCGCGCCTGGATCGGCGGGATCGGCGCCCCGACGGGCGTCATCGCCATGGTCGTATACGCCCTGTGCAGCGTGGTGGGCTGGGCGATCATGCAGCGCTGGTCGATCCGGCACTCCCTGCCCCTGCTGCTGGCCTACGCCACGATCGCCTCCATCGTCTGCCTGCCGACCATCTTCCTCCTCCCCGACAAAACGCTGGCCTGGCGGATCTTCACCACCGTCGGACCGATCCTGGTCGCCGCCAACGTGGCCGGTGTCGGCATCTTCGGCCTTCTCATTTCGGTGGAAATCCGCCGCCGCGAGATCGTCGCCTCGCTGCGGGAAAGCGAGACCGCCGCCCGCGACGCGCTGGCGGTGGGCAACCGCTTCATCGCCATGATGAGCCACGAGGTGAGAACGCCGCTGAATGCCATCCTCGGCTACGCCCAGCTCATGGCGCACCAGCCCCGGGACCGGGAGCAGAAGGAACAGATTGACCGGGTCACCGCCGCCGCCCGGACCCTGCTGCGGATCATCGACGATATCCTCCATGTCTCCCGGTCCCAGGGCGCGGCGGAGACGGTGGTCTTGGAGCCGACGTCCCTGCCCCGGCTCATCGACGAGGCCATGGCAGATTTCCGGATCGAGTCCGACATCAAGGGGATCGACCTGAAGATCGCGGATGGCGGGGTACCGAGCGTCATGGTCGAAACCGACGGGCCGCGCCTCCGCCGCTGCCTGACGAACATCCTGTCCAACGCGGTGGCATTCACCGAGGCCGGCCATGTCACGCTCGCCGTCTCGATCACCGACGGCGAGCAGGGCGAGAGGCTCAGGGTCATGATCGCCGACTCCGGCGTCGGCATGGACGAGCAGCACCTGAAGCTGATCTTCGAACCGTTCCAGCGCCTCGGCACCCCGTCCAACCCCGGCGCCGGACTTGGCCTGGCCATCGTGCGCTCCAGCGTCGAGGCACTGCAGGGAAGCATCGACATCGCCTCGACGCCGGGCACCGGTACCACCGTGACCCTCGACTTTCCGACCAGAACCCTCGGCTCGGTGGAACCGGCAGCGCTCCCGGCCGACACGCCCCTCGACTACGCCCCGACCACGGCGGCAAAGACGCCGCGGGTGCTGGTGGTCGATGATATCGAGATCAACACCGACATCGCCCGCGCTCTCCTGGAGCAGATCGGCTGCAGCACGGCCGCCGCCTCGAACGGGGAAGAAGCGGTGGAGGCCGTCCGATCCGGCGATTTCGACGCCGTGCTCATGGATATCGAAATGCCGGTCCTCGACGGGCTGGCGGCCACCCGGGCCATCCGCGGCCTCGAGACGGAGATGTCGATCCGGGCGGTTCCGATCATCGCGCTCACCGCCTATGTGTCGCGTGACGACATGAGCGCCTGTCTGGACGCCGGGATGAACGGGTATCTGGCGAAGCCGGTCGACAAGAAGGCGCTGTACGATGCGCTGGCGCAGGTCGGCGTCTTGCGCGCTGCCCCGGAAGATCGCCCGCCCGTTGCTCCCGCCGATCCGGCCGGCGGCGGCGAGCCAGCCTTCAGCCAGGAACGCTACGAGGCCCTGACAAGGTTGATTCCGGCGGAAACCCTGAAGATGGTGTTGGAGCAGGCATCCACGGAAATCACGGCACTTGGAAACACCATCGTGTCGCCCACGTCGTCCCAGGACGACAAGCGCCAGGCCCTGCACAAGCTCGTCTCCATTGCCGGCAACATCGGCTTCCTGCGGCTCAGCGCCCGCAGCCGCGAGTATCAGGAGGCAATCCGTAGCGGCGGACGCTTCGTAGAGGAGAATGCCCGCACGATCGCCGCGGACGCCGAAGAGGCTGTCCTGAAGATCGCGACACTCCTGTCGACACCGCCACGTCCCACCTGAGTTCTTATGTCTACCGAACGATGGATCCTGCTGCTCGAAGACGACATGATTCAGACCATGCTGTTCCGGGCGGCGGTGGACGGCGTGCTCGGGACAGTACTGAACTTCACCGACCTTTCAGAAGCCCTTGCGCAGATGCGGCGCATGGAGGTGGACCTCTGTGTGGTCGATCTCGGGGTGTTTACCCAGCCGGGTGTGTTCCATCTGGACGGCGGCAACCGCTTCATTGCCGAGGTCCGCAGCAAGATATCCCGGACCACGCCGATCATCGTCGCCACCAGCGGGCGCAAGCCAGAGAGCCTGATCGCCAGCTTTCGGGCGGGCGCAGACGACTATGTCCTCAAGGACGAGGGTCTGGACAAAGTCGTGGACCGGATCCGGCTCTGGATGGGGAAAATTCCGATCGACCGCATCCAGCTGGAGACCCAGCGGGTCAGACTGCTCAATTTCCTGGAAAAGGCAGAGAAGAACAGGCACGACCTTCCGGAGTGACGGCAGGTCGGCTCTGCGTATCGGCCCCACGTAGGCGCGGGGCCGCGCGACGTTACACCGCGAGGTTGACGAAGGATCCGCGTCCCGCCGGCTCTCCCCGGATCGCCGCGATCTGCGCCGCCGCGACCGCCTGCTGAGAGCCGCCATCGCTCGGCGCCGAAGGCCGTTCAGCGGGCGCGGAAACACCGGCATCGCTTTCCGGAGCGGTTGGCGCGGTGCGTGCCCGAACCTCGTCCGCGAACTGCCGGCGCGCCTCGGTGCGGGCAGCTTCCCGCTCCGCCTCGGCCAGCGCTTTACGCACATCGTGCAGATCTTCAAGCGACTGGCCGGCGGCGTCGATCAGGGCCACACCGGACCGCAGACCGCTACTCATGGACGTGGAGCCGCGTAGCCCGAGGGGAACCCCCGGGGCCTTGCCCAGCCCTGCGGCCCCTAACGGAACCGCCGGCTCGAATGTTGATAGAATCATGATGAACGTACTCCCTCTCCCGCTCTTATGATGAGGGTTAAGGAAGCGTTAATCAACCCAGTTTTAACTGCATTCTATTCAACTTTTGATCGCCCGCATTCAGATATCGGCGAGAGTCCTGTCTAGGCAGATCTTGAGGGTCGAGACCAGCCTGTCGACCTCGGGCCGGGTGATCACCAGCGGCGGCGAACAGACCATCGCGTCGCGCACCGCGCGCATCACCAGGTTATTGTTGAAGCAATGGTCGCGGCAGATGGTGCCGACCCGGCCGATATTGTCGAACAGGATAGGCCCGTCCTTGTCCTTCACCAGCTCCAGCGCCCCGATCATGCCGACGCCGCGGACCTCGCCGACCAGCGGGTGATCGGCAAGCGACCGCAGCCCGTCCTGCAGGTACGGGCCGATCTCGCTGCGCGCCCGCTCGACCAGCCCTTCGCGTTCGATGATCCGCAGGTTCTCCAACGCCACCGCGCAGGCCACCGGATGACCGGAATAGGTGAAGCCGTGATAGAACTCGCCGCCGTCCTCGATCAGGGTCTGGGCCACCCGGTCGCCGACCATGACGGCGGAGATCGGCGCGTAGCCGGAGGACAGCCCCTTCGCCAGGGTCATCATGTCCGGCTTGAGGTCGAAGGTCTCGCTGGCGAACCAGTTACCCGTCCGCCCGAAGCCGGTGATGACCTCGTCGACGATGAACAGGATGTCGTGGTTGCGGCAGATCCGCTGAATTTCCGGGAAATAGCTCGCCGGCGGGACGATGACGCCGCCCGCCCCCTGGATCGGCTCCGCGATGAAGGCGGCGATCGTGTCGGCCCCGAGTTCCTGGATCCGATCCTCCAACGCCTGGGCCGCGGCGACCCCGAAATCCTCTTCGGTCATGTTGCCGCCGTCGCGCACGAAATACGGCGGCCGAATGTGGGAGAAGCCGGGCAGCGGCATGTCGACCTGGGCGTGCATCGCGGTCATGCCGCCCAGGCTCGTCGAGATCATGGTGGAGCCGTGATAGGCGTATTCCCGGCTGATGATCGTCTTCTTGTTCGGCTTGCCCCGGAGCTGCCAGAAATGGCGCACCATCCGCACGATGGTGTCGTTCGCCTCAGAGCCGGAATTCGCGAAGAACGCGTAGTTCAGCCCGTCGGGCGTGAGTTCCGCCAGCTTGGCGGCGAGCTCGGTGGCCGGGACGTTCGTGGTCTTGAAGAAGGTGTTGTAGTACGGCAGTTCCATCATCTGCCGCGACGCCGCGTCGGCAAGCTCTTGCCGGCCGTAGCCCACGTTGACGCACCACAGGCCGGCCATGCCGTCCAGAATCTCATTGCCCTTCGAATCCCAGAGCAGGCTGCCCTCGGCCTTCACGATCACCCGGGTTCCCTCGGCGTTCAGCGCCTTGGTATCGGTGAACGGGTGCCAGTGATGGGCGGCGTCGAGGCGTTTGATCTGGTCGGTGTCTATGGCAGGCGCGACAGCGGTCATCGTGGTCAATCCGGGTTGGCGTCAGGTGGCGCAACTATAGCGACCGACGCTCGCAAACGGCAGCTTTCTGAAAAACCGACCCGGCTTAACCGTTTATTCACGTCCGCAGGTCAGTATCGGGTCATGGCATCACGCGGGGCGCGGGGGATCAGCAATGACGGAAGATTGGGACCGGGACATGGACGCGGCTAATTTGCAGGCGATCGACACCCTGCAATTGGCGGCGCAAGAGACCGGCCAGGCTCTGATGTACGGTCAGGCGCTCGCACTGGTGCGCTCGATCGCTGCGGAGACCGCCCGAATGGTCGCCGAGATCGAAGCGGAATATACGCGCGACGCGGCCTGATCAGGGTTTTTTCCGGATTTTCTGGGGCACGATCGGTTTAGAATGAACCGGTTGTGCCCTTTTTCTTTTCCGACCGCACCGCTATTAGACTTCCCCCGAACGAAGTCGGCGTATTTCCCGGTCTATGTCAGCGCTCCAACCTGAAAAGCCGGCAGGGAGATCTCGGAGGCGCTTGTATGTTCCAGGACCCGATTGAGGAGTGGCGCTAAACCGCTTCCCAATAATATCGGAAATATTATCAATAAAGAGATCCTCAACTTTCCAAATTAGTCTTTTATAGGTGCTGGAAAAGCTCGTTTCATATTTTGTGAACTCGACCTCCTTCTGATAGACGATAGGCCCGGTATCGATTCCTTTGTCGACAAGATGAATCGAGACCCCGCTTGGCGTATCATCATAAAAAGCCCAGAAATTCGGATGCGCGCCGCGATTCCAAGGCAGATAGGAGATGTGCAGGTTAAGAATTGGCGCCGTCGTTTTTTCCAATACTTTTGGTCTAATAATATGCCTATAACCAAAACTGATCACTAAATCGAACTGACTCAAATCCTCAACTTGCCCATCACAATGCCAAACCCTACACTTATTCCCGTAGAGAGCCGGTATCAGTTTCGTTTTTGTATTGTCGTACCCTAGAAATAACACTTCAGAGACCGGGTTGGCACGGTCAGCAATCAATGTGATGAATTCTGATCGAACATTTCGCCTTTCCTTCAATAACATCCTCAAAAGACTCCCTGCAGGAAAAATACAAGAGAGATGGGCGACCTGAATTTCTCTGATAAAACTTACCCTTCTCCACATTGCAATTAAGTGGAGGAAATCAGGCCTCCCCATACTACGGAATAAAATCAAAAAAAGTGGGGGATTGCAATCCAGCGTTTTATCAAATCAAGAAACACACCATTTAATATGCATCGAAATGATCAGGCCCGCTGCACGGGCGTGTGATCCGCTGAAACGAATAAGGTCCAGCTCTACACGACACAGATAGCGATCTGTCTCACCCTTACGCCGCGCGCACCATCCCGGTTTTCGCCAGCCCGAGCCTAGACGTTCAGCAGCAGGTATTGCCGCTCCCAGGCGCTGATTACCTGGAGATAGGCTTTCGATTCCTGCTCCTTCACCTGGGTCAGCACGTTGATGAAACGTTGACCCAGGATATCGCGCAGCGGCTTGGAACGGTTCAGGCGCAGCAGCGCATCCTCCAGATGCCGCGGCAGGTTGGCGGCCAGGTTATAGGCGCTCCCCTCCACCGGCTTCGACGGCTCCAGCTCCTCGACCAAGCCGAGATAGCCGCAGGCCAGAGAGGCGGCGAAGGCCAGGTATGGATTCGCATCGGCGCCCGGCACCCGGTTCTCCACCCGGCGGCTATCCGGGCGGGAAACCGGCACCCGGAACCCGGTCGTGCGGTTGTCGACGCCCCAATGGACGTTCACCGGCGCATCGGAATCCGGCACCAGCCGTCTGTACGAGTTCACATAGGGCGCGAACAGGGCCATGCAGGGCGGCACGTATTTCTGCAGCCCGCCGATGAAGTTCAGGAAGAAGTCGGAATTCTCCCCGTCCTTGCCGGCGAACAGGTTCTGGCCGGTCTCGCTGTCCACCACCGAGATGTGCATGTGCATCGAGCTGCCCGGCTCGTACTGCATCGGTTTGGCCATGAAGGTGGCGTAGATCTTATGGTCCAGCGCCGCCTGACGCACCGTGCGTTTGAACAGGAAGGTCTGGTCGGCGAGCGCCATCGCCTCGCCGTGGTTGAAGTTGATCTCCATCTGCGCCGCCCCGCTCTCGTGGATCAGCGTGTCGACGTCGATCTCCTGCGCCTCGCAGTAGTCGTAGATGTCCTCGAACAGCGGGTCGAACTCGTTCACGGCGTCGATCCCGTAGGCCTGACGCGCCGTCTCCGGCCGTCCCGAGCGGCCGACCGGCGGCTCCAGCGGGTAATCCGGATCCTCGTTCACCTTGACCAGGAAGAATTCCAGCTCCGGCGCGACGATCGGCGTCCATCCCTTCTCGGCATACAGGTCCAGCACCCGGCGCAACACGTGGCGGGCGGCGATGTCCACCGGGGTACCGTCGAAATAGAAGGCGTCGTGAATCACCTGGGCGGTCGGCTCGGCGTACCAGGGCACCATGCGGATGGTCTCGGCCACCGGGCGCAGGAAGACGTCGCTGGCGCGCGGGTCGAGGTCGATCTCGTCGATATATTCGCCCGTCACGGTCTGGCCGAAGATCGATTCCGGCAGGCGCAGACCCTGGTCTCGGGTCGCGCGCAGGAACTTCTGAGCCGGCAGGATCTTACCCCGGGCGATGCCGGAGAGATCGGAGACCAGACACTCCACCTCCGTGATCCGGTGTTCGCGGATCCAGGATTCGAGATCGATGGTCATGGGGAGCCTCGCGGATTGGACAGCCCAGTGAATACAACACTGTCCAACCCGCGGCAATCTCGGCCCATCAGCGCTCCTGCCGGACGGAGATGCGGCAGACCGTCATCCACAGGGCCGGCAGCAGGGCGCTGATCACGGCGAACAGAACGAACTGCGCGTCCAGCCCCGCGCCGATCGCCCATCCGTGCAGCGGCGGCCCCGACGCCGCTCCGAGCAGCAACGTGCCGGCGATCCAGCGGCCGGTGACCTGCGGACCGGTGGCCGCGATGCTGCCCTGGACCTGCGCCGACAGGGAATTGAACGAGATCTGGAACAAGATCAGGAAGCAGAACAAGGTCTCGATCGTGCCGGCCACCGACATGCCGTAGCCGCCGACGGCGACCAGCACGCCCAGGACAGCCATCCGCAGGGCGGAGGAGCCCGGCCTGGCGATCCGCGAGGCGGCGACCAGCCAGATGCCGGAACCGACCTTGCCCGCCGCGAAGGCCCAGGCGGCCGAGTGCAGGTCCATCCCCCGCTCCCCGGCGGAGAACAGCACATAGGCGACCAGTCCGGTCTGGCCAACGAACAGCACATAGGCGGCGATCAGCCCGGCGGCCATCTTGCCGGTGAACCGGCCACCTCCCGGCGCGTCGTGCTTCTGCGGGACCGGCGGGATGGGGGCGTAGAGCAGGTTGCCGACCGCCAGCACGGCGGCGATGGAGATCCCGAACCACATCAGATAGGTGCCGTAATCCGCCGCCGCGTCGGTGACCTGGATCAGCCCCGTGCAGGCGCCCGAGAGCATGAGCACGACACCCAGCCTGAGGGTGAACGCGAGGGACGGCCGGGCGAAATGGGCCGCGGAAACCGTTCCCAGGAACAGCAACACACCGCAGCACAGGCCGACCGCGAACCAGCCCGCCAGCAGAAGCAGGATGCCGTCCGCGCCGGACAGCACCATGCCCGCCAGCAGGGCGAGCGAGACCGCCGCCGCCCACAGGCGCGGGATCAGGGCAACGCTGAGCAGCGGGAGGCCGAGGGAGGACAAAAGCTGGCCGATCAGCATGGCCGACGCGATCAGCCCGGCCATCTCCGGCGACACCGAGGTCCCCGCCACCACGGCGGTGATCGTGACCGGTAGAAGATGGGTCGGCAGCGACCCGGCGGCGGAAATCAGACTGGCCCCGACCAGATGGCGCGGGCGTCCGGACGGGGCTGCCCCGTCAGCCGCCGTGGCGGTCATGTCCAGCCCCCTTGGCGACGGACGACCGGGGGCCGCCGTCAGGCCGGCCCCTTCCGCGAAAAACTTCCATAGCGCGCACTCCCCAGCACTGCGTTAGCGCCATGATCGTAGCGGCTACCCCACCTCTGAAATGCGAGTTTCCTCACAATGGCGGCAGTCTTAGGGGAGCGAACGGTACCTTCGTCAGTCTTCGCGATACCGGAAGTCGAAGGCGTCCCCGTGCCGCACGAAATGGCCGATGGAGGGCGAGCGGAAATGCGCGGTGCAGATCAGCGTGTCGGTCTCGCAATACTTGTCCATCGCAGCCACCCGGGTGGCCTTGGCCTGCTCGCGGTCGATGTCCGGTGCGGCGACCAGGTCCGGATAGCGGCACTGCAGCGGCGAGTGGATCATGTCCCCGATCAGCAGCGCTTCCGACCCGTTGGAATTCAGGTGCACGGCGAAGTGGTCGGGCGTGTGGCCCGGCGCCGGTTCCAGATGCAGGCAGTCGTCGAAGGCGTGGTCGCTGCGCACCTCGACCACCTGCCCGGCTTCCACCACCGGCAGGACGCTGTCCACCATATAGGGGATCGGGGTCTCCGCATTGCGCGCCGTCCAATGGGCCAGTTCCTTGGCCGAGAAGACGTACTTCGCATTCGGGAAGGTCGGGACCCATCGACCATCCAGCAGCTTGGTGTTCCAGCCCACATGGTCCGGGTGCAGGTGGGTGCACATCACGTAGTCGATGTCCTCCACGCTCAACCCGGCCTTGGCGAGCGCGTCCATATAGGTGGTGTCGGTCTTCTGGTGCCAGTTGGGCCGGGTCGGCCGGTCCTTGTGGTTACCGACGCAGGTATCGACCAGGATCGTGTGCTTGCCGGTGCGGATCACGTAGGACTGCATCGGGAAGATGAACAGCCCGGTGGCCGGATCGAGGCTCAGCGGCTCCAGCCAGGACCGGTTCGCCTCCAGGATCTCGGGCGTCAGGGTCGGCAGGAAGGTGAAGGGATCGAAGCCGGGCACTTCCTGTTCGAGGATCCGGTCGACCCGGAGGTCGCCGACGGCAAAGCTGAGCGTCATGGAGGGTCTCCCGCATCGGTTGGCGACCGGCAGTGTCGGCCTGCCGGACCGGACGGCGCAAGATCGCATTCCACAGGACCTTCGCGCCATGGTATGAGCGGTAAACCATTCGAGTGTCCCAAAATCATGTCTTCCGTGCGCCCTACCTCCGTGCCCTCGCCTGAAACCGCGACCGCCTTCCTCGACGCCCATCCCGAGGTGGCGACGATCGACGTCCTCCTGCCCGACCTGTCCGGCGTGGTGCGCGGCAAGCGCATTGGCCGCGACCAGCTCAAAGGCACCTTCAAGGACGGTGCCGCCTTCCCGGCCTCCGTCTTCGGCACCGACGTCACCGGCGACAGCGTCGATTCAAGCGGCCTGGTGTGGGAGTTGGGCGATGCCGACTATCCGTGCTGGCCGGTCGCCGGCTCCCTGGTCCAGGTGCCCTGGACGGCGCGCCCCTCGGCTCAGGTGATGCTGACCATGGCGGAGCCCGACGGCACGCCGTTCTACGCCGATCCGCGCGTCGTGCTGCAGCGGGTCGCCCAGCGCTACGCCGATCGCGGCTGGAGGCCGGTGGTGGCGCTGGAATTGGAATTCTACCTGATCGACAAGACCCGGGAGGCGCATCTGCCGCCGAGCCCGGCGATCAGCCCGGTCAGCGGATCGCGCCAGTCGACCACCCAGGTCTACGGCCTGGACGAGCTCGACGATTTCGAGGCGGTGCTGGACGACGTGGCCAATGCTTGCCAGCTCCAGGGCATCCCGGCCATGGCCGCCTCCGCCGAATACGCCCCCGGCCAGTTCGAGATCAACCTGACCCATGTGGACGATCCGGTTCAGGCTGCCGACCATGCCGTCATGCTGAAGCGGGTGGTCAAGGGCGTGGCCCGGGCCCATGGCATGAACGCGACCTTCATGGCCAAGCCGTTCGGCGACGAGACCGGCAACGGCCTGCACATGCATGTCAGCGTGCTGGACAAGGACGGCAACAACATCTTCGCCAGCGACGAGGATCCGGAGCACGGCTCGCCGCTGCTGCGCCACGCGGTCGGCGGGCTGTGCCAGACCATGAACGACTGCATGGCCCTGTTCGCACCGACCGCCAACGCCTATCGCCGGATCCGACCGAACGCCTATGTGCCGCTGTCGGCCTGCTGGGGGTACAACAACCGGACCTGCGCCTTCCGCGTGCCCGCCTCCTCGCCCGATGCGGTGCGGATCGAGCACCGGGTTGCCGGCGCCGACGCCAACCCCTATCTGGCCGGTGCTGCCATCCTGGCCGCCATCCTGCACGGCATCGAGACCGAGGCAGCGGCCCCGCCGCCGGTGGACGGCAACGCCTACGAGTCCCAGGAACCGTCGGTGCCCAAGACCTGGGCGGAATCGCTGGAGCGCTTCCACGAGAGCAAATTCATCGCCGACTGGCTCGGCGAGGGCTTCCAGCATGTGTTCCACGCGGTGAAGGAGAGCGAGCGCCGGGACTTCGAGTCCGAGGTCACGCCGCTGGAATGGGCCTGGTACCTGAAGACCGTGTGACGCGGGGGGCAGTGCGATGACGGCTCCCCTCACCTGGTATCACGCGACGGCAGAGGCCCCCGACCGGCCCCGCCTGATCGGGGATCGGAGCTGCGACGTCTGCGTCATCGGCGGCGGGCTCACCGGCGTGTCGACCGCCCTGCACTGCGCCGAGCGCGGGTTGGAGGTCGTACTTCTGGAGGCCGAGACCATCGGCTTCGGGGCCTCGGGGCGCAATGGTGGCCAGGTACTGCAGAGCCTCGGCGCCGACGTCTCGGTCGTCGAACGGCAGGTCGGCAAGGACGGAACCCGCGCCTTTTTCGACATGGCCCGCGAGGCGGTGGAGGACATGAAGCTCCGCGCCGACCGTCACGCCCCGGACGCTGACCTGCGCTTCGGCTACCTGCACGCCACCCTGAACGACCGGCAGTTCGAGGGGATGCAGGGTGTGTGCGAGGCCTGGCATGCCTGGGGCTACACCGGGCCGAAGATGGTCCGGGGAGCGGAGGTCCGCGATTGGCTCGGCTCCGACCGGTACACGGGCGCCATGGTCGATCCGGAGAGCGGCCAGATCCACCCGCTGCGCTACCTGCTCGGCCTCGCCCGTGGAGCCGAGGAGGCCGGAGCGCTCCTGTTCGAGCACAGCCCGGTGCGGGAGGTGGACGGAACGGTGGTTCGCACGGCCGCCGGAGCCGTCACCGCGAAACACGTGGTCTATTGCGGCAATGCCTATCTCGGCCGGCTACATCGCAAGCTGCGCTCCAAGATCATGCCGGTGGCCTCCTTCGTCGCGGTGACGGAGCCGCTGTCCGACGCGCTGGTCGCCAAACTGTTCCCCCAGGATGTGGCGGTCGCCGACTGCAATGTGGCGCTGGATTATTTCCGCCTGACCCATGACCGCCGGCTGCTGTTCGGTTCCGGGGCGAGCTATTCGGCGATCACCCCGCCGGGGCTGGCCGGCACCATGCGGCGCAAGATCGGCCGTGTCTTCCCGGAGCTGGCGAATGTGCGGATCGACCATCAGTGGGGCGGACTGATCGGCATCACCATCAACCGCATCCCGGACATCGGCCGGTTGTCGGAGACTGTCTTCCACGCCCAGGGCTTTTCCGGCCAGGGCGTGGTCCTGACCGGGCTGGCCGGCAAGATCATCGCCGAAGCGATCACCGGCGACGACAGCCGCCTGAAGCTCTTCGAGAAGGTCCGCCACCTCCCCTTCCCCGGCGGCCCCCTGCGCACCCCCGCCCTGATGGCGGGGATGGGGTGGGCGAAGACACGGGACTGGCTGGGGGTGTGAGCTGTGGGCTGGCCCTTCGACACGGCCCCCGGCTGACCGCCGGGGTCCTGCTCAGGGCGAGGTCCAAAGGATAATCTTTAAAGCGACGTCTCCCTGAGCAGCCCGAAGGGCGTGTCGAAGGGCCGCCCGCAAGAGATGGGTTAGAGCCGCATCGCCTCTTCGGCCGGCGTGAAGGGCAAGCCGTGGGCATCGGCGACCGCCTTGTAGGTCACCCTTCCCTCGTGGACGTTCAGCCCTTCCTTCAGATACTTGTTGTCGTACAGCGCCTGACGCCAGCCCTTGTCTGCCAGCGAGAGCGTGAACGGCAGGGTCGCGTTGTTCAGCGCGAAGGTCGAGGTCCGCGCCACGCCGCCCGGCATGTTCGCCACGCAGTAATGCACCACCTCATCGACGATGTAGGTCGGCTCCGCATGGGTCGTCGGCTTCGACGTCTCGAAGCAGCCGCCCTGGTCGATGGCCACGTCGACCAGCACCGAGCCGCGCTTCATCCGCGACACCATCTCCCGGGTCACCAGCTTCGGCGCCGCCGCGCCCGGAACCAGCACCGCGCCGATCACGAGGTCGGCCTGCAGGACGTATTCCTCGACCGCATCGCGGGTCGAGAAGATGGTGTTCAGGGTCGCGCCGAACTGCATGTCGAGCTCGTAGAGCCGGTGCAGGGACATGTCGAAGATCGTGACCTTGGCTTCCAGACCCATGGCCATGCGGGCGGCATTGGTGCCGACCACGCCGCCGCCGAGGATGACCACATTGGCCGCCGCCACGCCTGGGACACCGCCGAGCAGCATGCCGTTGCCGCCCTGAGCCTTTTCCAGGCAATGGGCGCCGGCCTGGATCGACATCCGGCCCGCCACCTCGCTCATCGGGGCGAGCAGCGGCAGGCGGCCATGGGCGTCGGTCACCGTCTCGTAGGCGATGGCGATGCAGCCGCTGTCGATCAGCCCTTTGGTCTGCTCCAGGTCGGGGGCCAGGTGCAGATAGGTGAACAGGATCTGGCCCGGACGCAGCCGAGCGATCTCCACCGGCTGCGGCTCCTTGACCTTCACGATCATGTCGGCGGTGGCGTACACCTCCTCCGGCGTCGACAGGATCGTGGCGCCCGCCGCCTCGTACCGGTCGTCGTCCAGGCCGATGCCGTAACCGGCATGGGTCTCGACGACCACCTCATGGCCATGGGCGACCAATTCGCGGACGCTGGAGGGCACGAGACCGACCCGGTACTCGTGGTTCTTGATTTCCTTGGGCACGCCGATGCGCATGGGGGCCTCCTCAGGTGTCGAGATCTCGACGGTAGGCCGGTACCGCCGGCGCTTCAATCTCGGCGTCCCATGAGCACACTGCGGCGCCTTGCCGCGAGAGGTGCGGATCCTGACAACAAGAACCGGGAAGCCCGAGCGGGTGTCCCCCCATTGGCTGCGCGCACCTGAACACAGGAGTCCGCCCCATGCCCCCCGCCGATACCCGCATGACCAGCCTCGACTGGCTGCTGCTGCTCGCCCTGTCGATCCTGTGGGGCTGCTCCTTCCTGTTCGGCCGGATTGCCGTTGCGGAGGTGCCGCCGCTGACCCTGGTCCTGGCCCGGGTCGGCATTGCCGCCCTCGCCCTGCACCTGGTGCTCCGTGTGGCCGGGATCCGGTTCGCCCCCGGCGCCGCGCGCTGGCGCGACTACGCGGTGATGGGGCTGCTGAACAATCTGGTACCGTTCGGCCTGATCTTCTTCGGCCAGCTCGAGATCGGGGCCGGCCTCGCCGCGGTGATCAACGGCATGACCCCGTTCTGGTCCGCCCTGATCGCCCGAGCGTCGGGCGCCGAGCGTCTGCCACTGCACAAGGTGGTCGGCGTGATCCTGGGTTTCGCCGGCCTGGCTGTCACCGTCGGACCTGCCGCCCTGGACGGGTTGGACGCGCCGCTGATCGCCCAGCTTGCGGTGGTCGGGGCGACGATCTCCTACGGGGCCGCCAGCGTGTTCGGCCGCCGCTTCGCCGGCCAGCCGCCGCTGGTCACCGCCACCGGCCAGCTTTCCGCCAGCACCCTGCTGGTGCTCCCCCTGGCCCTGGTCGTGGACATGCCCTGGACCCTGCGCCTGCCGGGCCCGGCGGCGCTGGGCGCCGTTCTCGGCCTCGCCCTGATCAGCACCGCATTGGCCTACATCCTGTTCTTTCGAGTTCTGGCCAGCGCCGGGGCGACCAACGTGGCCCTCGTGACGCTCCTCATTCCGGTGAGCGCCATGGCCCTCGGCGCCCTGATCCTCGGAGAGATCGTCGAACCGCGGCAGCTCGGCGGCATGGGAATGATCGCTCTGGGTCTGGCCGTCATCGACGGACGGCTGCTCGATGCCGTGTGTCGGCGTCCCCCCAGCGGGGTTGATGGCCGCGCAGGACTCCCCAGGTGAAAGGTGTGGCAACAGCGACCACCAACCCCAAGGAGGAGGACGCCATGGCCCAGATGCACGAACGCTACAAAGCCGCCCCCTTCGGTGCCGCCGATACCTGGCGCATCAGCGACACCCGCACCGGCGAACTGATATCGGTGGTGAAGGGTCCGGAGAACCTGAAGAGGCGCTTGGCCCAGCTCAACGGCGAGGAAAGCCTGAGGCAGGGCGCGGTCGGCGAGGCGAAAGCCCACTAGCACCGCCGCGCAATAACACGGCTCCAACTAGGCGTGGGCCGGGCACTGCTTGGCTCGGCCTGTGCCGCCCGCCCGTCCCAAAAACCCAAAGATGCATGAGCGATTTGCACGTTTCGCGCGCTTAACGGACTGCGCGTTACAGCCGTATGCGATTCTTGTCATGAATTAAGTGAAAACTTCGTTTACTATCTCCTCTGTGGGAGTGGGGGAGCAAGAAGCGCTCCGCCGGAAAATTCAGATGCGAGCATAGAAATGTTCGGCGGAAAAACCTTCGAGATCCTCGCACTACGCGAGGGCCGTTGGACAATTGAGGCCACGGCTCAGCACCAGGAGGTGGCTCAGGCGGAGGCGGCAAAGATCTTGAGCCGCGCCGGAATCCTGGGTGTCCGTGTCATCAAGGAAGCCAAGGGCTCCATAGACCGGCTGAAGCCGGAAGACATCCTGTTCGAAAAGATGAAGCCGAAGACCGAGGAGAAGGTCTTCGTCCAGGATATCGACGATGCCCCCGTCTGCCATGCGCCCAACGACCTGTTCGTCGGCGAGGCGCGGGCGACGATCAACCGGCTGTTCCGCAACTATCTCGACAAGAACAACCTCACCGCCACCGAACTGCTCCACGCCCCGCGCGAGATCAAGCGGGTGCTGGAGGAGGGCACGCTTCTGTTCTCGGCGGTCGGAAAGGTCTCCACCTTCCAGGTCCGCAAGATGGAGGACACGACCGTCAACCAGCGGCGGGACGTGCTGTTCGACTTCATCAACAAGATCAACGCCCGCGCTATCGCCGCGTCGGAGCAGCGCCTGCCCCGGATCCGGGTGGACGGCTTCAACACGGTTGTCGAGGGCATCGTCGCTAAGGTCTCGCAGGAGCACGTCTCCCACCTGATCCGCTACGTCATGTCGGTGGAGCTGGTCGAGAACCGCAGCTTCCTAGGCAAGTTCGGCCAGCTCATGGAATGGGCCTGGAAGGCGGAGGCGCCTCAGGCGCTGGAGGCGATCGACATCTTCGTCTCCGACACGCTGTACAATGTCGATGTCCTGCGGGACATGATCGGCAATCCGCGCGAACTCGGCACCGCCCTCGTCACCCTGCTCTGCGTCGCCGAAGGGCGACCGCTCGTCGAGGAGGAAGAGGAGGAGGAGCCGGTCGAGCTGACGCCCGAGCATCAGGAGTTCGCCAACGCCACCTTCATCCGCCTGATCGCCGCCGGCAAACTGCCGGAAAGCAAGGCGGTTCTGGTCGACCGGGTCCGGCGCCAACTGGAAGGGCTCAGCCCGCTCACCCGCGGCGACCGCGAGGAGGAGCGCGAGGTCTTCATCGGCCTGCTCGACAAGCTGATCCCGGACATCGAGATCATCGGCGGCCCGTCCATGGCCCAGGCCATGACCGCGCGGCAGTCCACGATCATCAACAAGGGCGGCAGCAAAGGCATGCGCGAGGCGGCGGAGACCATGCTGCCGGCCCTAGGCGATCCCGGCCGCGCCACCGGCTACCTGCTGGCCATGATGGACAGCGAGATCGGCCAGACGGTGCTGCGCAACGATCTGGAGACGCTGCTCGACAAGCTGCTGGTCCATTCCAAGACGATCAACCATCTGATCCGGGACAAGCTGCCGCCGAACAAGAAGATGGCGAAGGTGACGTCGATCTATCACCACATCCAGAAGTCCAATCTGCCGCCGCAGCGCAAGGCGGCGCTGACCGAGCGGCTGGACGAGCTGCTGGTGTCCTACATCACCGAGGGCAAGATCCTCGACAAGCTGGACAACCCGGAGAAGCCGCTGCACGTGCGGGCCTTCATGCTGGTCAGCATGGTGCAGCCGGAGATGCTGCCCAAGGGCAAGGCGTCGGATCTGGCGCGGAACATCATCGTCGGGCACCTGCGCCGGGCGAATTTCGAGGACGAACTGGTCGCCGCGATCCCCGATCCGAGCGAGAAGGCCAAGACCCTGCGGAAGTTCCACGAACAGCTTCACCGCTGCGGTTTCTTCGGGTGAACCCGGCGCGCGCATTCTTTCTCTCCTCCCGACTTCCTGGAAGCGCGCCAGCGCTATCCAGGACCGTGTCTCCGGCGTCGATACAGGATCCTGGATCGAGCGTTCCGCCCGTCCAGGAAGTCGGGTGGGGTGGGGAAGAAAGAACCTAGGTGAACTCCGCCTCGATCTCGTCGGCGAAGTCGCCCCATTCGTCGTCCTCGGCGGCCGCGGGGGGAGCGGCGGCGCGGGCCTCCTCGATCATCGTCTCCAGCAGCCGGTCGAACTCCTCCCAGGCATCGGCCCGCCGGGTCGCCTTCGACGCGGCCCAGGCCGCCGCGAGTCCCGTGGAGCGCGCCGCATGGGTCCGGGCTGCCGCCGCACGGGCCGCCTCGCCGGCCGCCGCCGCCTGAGGTTCGTCCGACAGCACCGCGTCGCGGGACGCCTGACGCGCGGCGCCGCGGGCGGCCACCCGCAGGTTGTCGTTGCCTGTCTCCAGGAACTTGCGCACCTCGGCCGGCATCTCCCAGTACTCGGCCACGTCGAGCGCCACCTTGCGGGCGAAGGCGCGCAGCACCTCCTCGCCGTCGATCCGCCACAGGATCGTGCGCCCGCCGCAGACCAGCTTGTCGGCCTGCCGCTCGGCCACGTCGTCGCATTCGACCCGGCAGATGATGTTGCCCGGCGCGAATTTCAGGGCGTCGAGCACCCGTTCCGAGGCGTGTAGTCCGCCCTCGCACAGGCTGACCGGCCCGTCATGGGTCAGGCGTTCGCCGTCGGGCGGCACCGGACGGCCGTCCTTCAGCGTCTCGTCGACAAAATGCCAAGCCAGCACGCGGGCCCCCGCCATGGTCTCCAGTGACTGTTCCCGCGATGGTACAATGGCCCGCGCCCTTCGCAGAAGCCGTTTCCGCGCGATCGGCCCGAAACCCCTCCACAAACGGGTAGGCAAACCAGCGCCGATATGGAACGATTGAGCACTTAGATTTCAAGGCCTTGGTTGAACTCGGCCTTGGTTGACTGGGGAAGACGGCCGGCGGATGCCCAAAGTACTGATCGTCGATGATTCGAAACTTGTTCGGCTCACGATCAAGAACATCCTGGCGCGTGCCGAGGGATTCGAGGTCGTGGGCGAAGCGGAGAACGGCCGCGAGGGCGTCGACATGGCCCGCGAGCTGTCTCCCGATGTGGTCACCCTCGATATCGAGATGCCGGTGATGGACGGCATCGAATGCCTGCGCCGCCTCAAGATCCTGTCGCCTGCAAAGGTGATCGTGCTGTCCTCCCTCACCCACCCCGCCTCCCCGAAGGCCGTTGAGGCGCGGCTGGTCGGTGCCGACGCGGTGATCGGCAAGCCGTCCGGCTCCGTCAGCAAGGATGTCGACGCGTCCGGCGGCGGGCTGCTGATCGACACCATCAACCGCCTGCTGTCGCCCGCTCCGGCCGGAGCGATGACGTGAACGCCGTGGTCAGCGGCAAGCGCGGCGGCAACCAGGAACGCATCCCGGTCCTGCTGTTCATGTCCGACGGCCGGCGCTTCGGCGTCCCCCTCGGCCGGGTGCGCGAGGTCGTAGAGATCGACAGGATGGAGCCCATCGAGGGCGACTCCGAGGACTATATCGGCGTGATGGTCCTGCGCGATGAGCCGATCCCGCTGGTGGTGATGCGGCTGCACCCGCGCGAGGAAGAGCTGACCCTCGCCATGTGCATCGTCATGCAGCGCGGCAGCGCGGTGATCGGTCTGGCGGTCGAGCGCATCCTGGGCATTCAGGATTTCGGCCCGGCCAAGCCGATGCACGGGCTGGTCGCCGGCAACGAGGTGCAGCACGCCTTCCTCGACGAGAAGGGCGAGCTTGTGCAGGCGGTCGACGCCGACCGCTGGTTCAATGCCCAGAGCACCCTGCCCCTGCTGTCGGACCAACGCGCCGTCGCCGAGCGCACGGATCCGGACGAACTGCGGGTCCGACAGCGGCCGAAATATATGGCGATCGCCGTCGGCGGCCGGCTCTTCGCCATCGATTCCAGCATCGTGGAACGGGCCATCGACGATATCGGCACCGCCCCCCTGCCCCGGCGGCCGGGGGTGAAGATCGATTCCGTCATCGAGGTCAGCGGCAACATCCTGCCGGTGCTGCGGCTCACGGAGGACGGGTTCGAGAAGCAGTCGATCCACGTCATCGTCAGCCATTTCGATCAGAAATGGGCGATCGCCACCGAAGGCGTGCTCGGCATCGTCGACGACGAGAGCCCGCCCGGCCCGGCCGACGAGGACGGCCAAGCCCGCGTGATCACCCATAAAGGCACCTTCCACGAAGTGGTCGACCTGACCGGCCTGATCGCCTCGCATGTGCCGGAGTTTCACCGGGGCGGCGACCGCAGCGTGGCCCTGACATGAGCGGCTTCGACGACAATTCGGAGATGTGGGAGCTGTTCGAGCAGGAGAGCGAGGACTACCTCGCCCAGCTCGAGGCCAACCTGTCCGGCTCGGTGGCCGACTTGGAGAACCCCGAGATCATGGGCGCGCTGTTCCGCGCCATCCATTCGCTGAAAGGCGTATCGGCCTCGCTCGGCCTGACCGGCATGGAGACGGTCGCCCATGCGGCCGAAGACCTGCTCGACATGTTCCGCAACGGAGAGGCCCGCCCGAACGAGGCCGCCCGGGATCTGCTGCTGCAATCGGCCGATGCCTTGGTCGACCTGCGCGGCGCCTGCCTGCAGAACCGCAGCGACATTGCCGGCGATCCCGGGCTGATCGCCGCGCTGAAACAGGCCAAGGCGCAGCTCAAGGGCGGCGGCGCGATCACTGCAACGGCCCCGCCCGCCGCCGCCGCGCCGCCCCCGCCACCTCCGCCGGTCCAGGCGCCGGAGGCCGAAGCGCCGCCGGCCTACGATCCGCCGGAGCCCGAACCGGAGGAAGAGACAGGCGCCACCACCCAGAGCCGGATGGCGATCCAGGTCTCGCAGAAGCCGGCCAATGACGACGAGGCGGAGTTCCAGCCCGGAACCGTGCAGCCGTTCAACGCGGTGGTGACGGCAGAGCTCGGCCAGCTCGCCGAGGCGCTGGAGAACCCGGCGATGGATTCCCTGGACAGCCGGGCCATCGTCTCCTCCATGCTGGCGATCCGCGAGGCGGCGAACGACGTCGGCTATCTCGGCATCGCCGAGGTGCTGGGCGATATTCTCGGCGTGCTCGAGGGCGATCAGGCCGGCAACCGAACCGCCCTGATCCGGGGCCTGTGCATCTTCATCCACCGGCTGCGGGTGCTGTCCGAACTGGCCGATGCCGGGATCTCCATGGACGACGTGGACGATTCCATGGCGCCGCACATCTCGCGCGAGGCCCGGGCGGTGGTCGACCGGCTGTCGGTGCGCGGCGGGGCGTCGGCGGATTGGGAACTGGTCGGCATCCTGGCCCGGGCGCTCGGCGTGTTCCGGATCTCCGCCCTGGCCCGTCTCGCCAGCGAACTGACGCTGATGGAGGCCTGGACCGAGCGCGCCGGCGCGCTGGAGGTGGCCGACGAGATCCGCCGCGAGAGCGAGGTGATCGGGATCGAGGGGTTGACCGTCTCCTCCCTCGACATGCCGCGCGAGACCTACGACCGGCTGCGCGACGAGCTGGCCCTGCTGCTCACCGGCGCGGGGGCGGCCGTCGCCGAACTGCGCAAGGTCCTGGGCGACGACCTGTTCGACAGCATGTCCCCCGCCGCCCGCAACGAGGCGGTGGAATTCCTGGAGCAGCCGGGCGCCCGGCTCGTGCAGGTGCAGGTCATGGTCCCCGACGGCGCCCCGGCCAGCGGCGAGATCCTCGGTCTGCTCTACCGCCAGCAGGTGATCTCCAATCGGGTGCTGGTCGATATCGACCCGGACCTCTACCAGTTCCTCATCGGCATCACCGGCGACGACGCCCCGGTGGAGGCGTCCATCCGCACTCTGGACACCAGCGGCGACGTGCTGCGCGCCTGGACCGTGCTGGTGGTCGGCGACAAGGCGGCTCCAGCCGCCCCTGCTGCCGCGCCGACGCCACCGCCCGCCGCGCAGGCCCCTACACCGCCAGCGGCCGAGACCGACGGCCATGTGCTGTTCGTCGACGACAGTTCCTGGGATTCGGCCCTGCATTCCGGATGGTCGCCGGAGCAGCAGGAGGGCTTTGCCGCCCCGTTTGGCGACAGCCCCGCCCCGCCACCGCAGTCCGCTCCTCGTCCCGCCCCGGCGCAGCCGCGCGCCGCGCCTCCGCCACCTGTGTCGCCGCGCGCAGCCGATCCCGCGCCCGCAGCGCCACCCGCCAGACCCGCCGATCCGCCGGCCACTGCCGCAGACGGCAGCGTGCCGGCCGAACGCGGCGAGGCAGCACCCGCCCGAAGTGCCGGTGCCGGCACCGGCGCCGCCGTCCCCGGCAGTGCGGGCGGCAGTTCCCTGCGCGTCTCCTCGGCGCTGATCGACAGCTATCTCGACACGGTGGCCGAACTCCGTCTCAGCCTGTCGCGGCTGGACCAGGGCGCGTCGGAGGCCGGGTTCGGCGCCACGGCGGCCGAGCTGCGCTCGCTGGCAGGCCAGGTGGACGACCGCAAGGCCGAGCGGCTCTACGCCGCCGCCGCCCGGATCGACGATGCCGGCAAGGTCTTCGCCAACCAGATCGCCCGGGCCGAAGTCACCCTGCGGATGCTGCACTCGGTGACGCTGGATCTGCGGGTGGTGCCGATCAGCATCGTCTTCGGCCGCATGCCGCGCCTTGTGCGCGACCTTGCCCGCTCGCTCGGCAAGCAGGTGACCCTGGAGATCGACGACGGCGACATCCAGATCGACAAGTCCATGGTCGACGCCCTGATGGAACCCATGGTCCACATGATCCGCAATGCCATGGATCACGGGATCGAGGGGCCGCAGGAGCGGCTGGATGCCGGCAAACCCGAGAAGGCGACCCTGACCCTGCGCGCCACCCAGCACGGCAATGTCGCCCAGATCATGATCGCGGAGGACGGGCGCGGCCTGAACACCAACCGCATCCGCAACAAGGCGCTGGAAAAGGGCCTGATCACCGAGCAGGACGCCGCCCGGATGACCGAGCGGGAGATCCATCGGCAGATCTTCGCGCCGGGCTTCTCCACCGCAGCGGCGGTGACGGAGACGTCAGGCCGGGGCGTCGGCATGGACGTGGTGCTGACCACCCTGCGGCGGCTCGGCGGCGCCATCGATATCGACAGCGAGGAAGGCGAAGGCACGCGCTTCTATCTCAGCTTCCCGGTCTCCGCCGCCCTGCAGCGGATCATCGTGGTGAGCGACGGCGAACGCGACCTGGGCCTGCCGGAGCGCGCGATCATCGAGGTGATCGAGGTCGACCGCAAACAGATCCAGACCGTCGGCGAGCGCGCCGGCATCCAGCACCGCGACGGGTTCCTGACCGTTCGGGCGATCGAGACCATGCTGGGCTGGGAGACGCCGGAGGTCGCGGTCGGCCAGCAGGCCTTCCCGGTCGTCATCATCGGCACGCCCCAGCGCCGCATCGGCGTGGCGGTGCACCGGGTGAAGCGGCGCCAGGAAGTGTTCATGAAGGAACTGCACCCGGCCCTGAACTCGGTCGACGTCCTGGCCGGCGCCACGGTCATGGGCGAAGGCCAGCCGCTGCTGGTGCTCGACCCGGAAACGCTGATCGCGATCGCGGGGGGGTAGGGGCCGGCGCTACCCTCATACCCTAACCGACTTCCCGGACATGATCCGGGATCCTCAACCGGCGTTCCTGCCACGGTCCCGGATCAAGTCCGGGAAGTCGGTTGTTTATAGGAGCGGGGACTGCCGCCGCGACCTACTCCGCCGCCTGCTGCTCCTCGGGCTCCGGGCGCTTTTCGCGCATGGTGACGAATTCCTCGGCCGCGGTCGGATGGATGCCGATGGTGCGGTCGAAGTCCTTCTTCGTCGCCCCCATCTTCACCGCGATGGCCACGCCCTGGATGATCTCGGGGCTGTCGAGCCCGACCATGTGGGCGCCGACGACCTTCTGGCTGGCCCGGTCCACGACCAGCTTCATCATTCCGCGCTCGGTATTCTCTGTGAGCGTGTACTTCATCGGCCGGAAGCCCGACATGTAGACGTCCAGCGTGCCGTATTTCTCGCGCGCCTCGGCCTCGCTCAGCCCGACGGTGCCGATCGGCGGCTGGCTGAACACCGCGCTCGCCACGTTCTCATGGTCCGGCGACATCGGGTTGTCGTTGAACTCGGTCTCGGCGAAGCAGGTGCCTTCAGCCAGCGCCACCGGGGTCAGGTTGATCCGGTCGGTCACGTCGCCGATCGCCCAAATGGAGGGAATGTTGGTGCGGGAGTATTCGTCCACCTTCACCGCCCCATTCTTGTCCATCTCGACCCCGACCTCCTCCAGGCCGATGCCCTTGGTGTTCGGGTGACGGCCGGTGGCGTACATCACGGCATCGACCTCCAGGGTCTCGCCGTCCGTCAGGTGGACCAGGTAGCTGTCGCCGGCCTTCTCGATCCGCGACGGCAGGGTTTCGCAATGCAGGTGGATGCCCTTCTTCGCCATCTCCTCGTCGAGGGCGGTGCGGACATCCTCGTCGAAGCCGCGCAGCACCTTGGAGGCCCGGTAGATCAGATGGGTCTCACTGCCGTAGCCGTGAAAGATGCCGGCGAACTCGACGGCGATGAAGCCGCTGCCCACGATGGCGATCCGCTCGGGCCGCTGCGGCAGTTCCAGCGCCTCGTTGGAGGTGATGGCGTGCTCGATGCCCGGCACGTCCGGCAGGCTCGGCCAGCCGCCGGTGGCGAGCAGGATGCGCTCGGCCGTGTAGCGCTTGCCGGCCACCTCGACCGTGTGCGGATCGACGATCTTGCCCTTGCCGTCCAGCACGTCGTTGCCCGCACCGGTCAGCAGCTTCATGTAGATGCCGTGGAGCCGGTCGAGCTCCTTCTCCTTGGCGGCGATCAGCGCCGACCAGTCGTGGCTTACGCCCTCAACCGACCAGCCATAGCCGCGCATGTCCTCGATCTCGTGCGGCAGGTGCGATCCGTAGACCAGCAGCTTCTTGGGCACGCAGCCGCGCAGTACGCAGGTACCGCCGACCCGAAGCTCTTCAACGACGGCGACCTTGGCGCCGTAGCGTCCGGCCATGCGCGAGGCGCGCACCCCGCCGGAGCCGCCGCCGATGGTGATCAGTTCGTAATCGTAGCCGGCCATCGCCATTCTCCCGCCTCAGTCCGTAATCGCGTCACCGCAACATAGTGCGCCGCAGCGCAGAAGGTTACCCCCGCCGTTCCGGCACGGAGATTTTCCGATGGGGAACGGGCGGGTTGGCCCTCCCGGCGAAATGGGGTATCCGTTAGATCTATCATAGGAGGAGTTCTATACTTGCGTTTTCTAGCTCTAATGCTCCTCGCCATGGTCGTATCCGCCTGCTCTCGGGACGTCGCTGTGCGGGGGGATGGCGATGGCCTGATCACGGGTGCGGGGGGCGTTGCCTTCGGGCTCTACAAGGCGGAGACCACCCCACCTCTCCTCTGGACCGTTACGATCGGCCGCATCAACGACGGCTCCGGCACCGTCACAACGTCAACGACACCCGGTGGTCTCCCGGTCTTCGTTCGCCACAGCGAGATCGGATATCAGAACGAACGGAGCGACATCGCCTTCTACAATCTGGCTCCGGGTACCTATGCGGTGACCGCCATCGTGCCCTTCGAGGCGCAAGCTCAATTTTATCAGCCGACAACAAGTGACGATGTGATCAACGCGGGCATCTATCATGGCCCGTTGGGTGCGGGCATGACCGGGCTGATGATTGTCGGCGAACGCGTTCGGGAATCCCGCGAAGCAGCGGTTCTAGGGCCGCGCAAACCGTCCCAGCTCATTTTCGTCGAGAACGGCCGGATCAGTGACACCGCGCCGCGATTCACCGTGCAGGCCGGGCGGGTCACGTACATCGGCGACTTCCTGTTGGGCGCCCGTCGCTACACGGTCGAGCTGGAGGGGATCAGCGGAGGCATCACCCACGTGGAGGGTGAAAACAACGAGATCGCCTACTGGCACAGCCCCGTCGCCGAACATTCCTATGACGAGCCACGCGTGCGCGCACGGCTCGCGCAGATCGGTATTTCGCCCTCGACGGTAATCACCGAACGTCTCGCATCCTTGGACGGCGCTCCCTTGTACTACGACCCGAGCTTCGACCGGGCTCGCGCCGAACTACGCGCCAGCAATCACGGCAAACAGACGATCCTTGCCGAAGATGTCGTGATGCCATTGTCCTCAAGACAGTCTCCCGCCACTTCTGGAAGTTCGCCCGCTATAACGAGTTCGGAAACAAGTGCTCCCGTATCGAAGGACCCGCTCTCCTCGCTTCCCGCCGCAGAACTTCGCCGCCGCTTCTTGGCTGGGGAGATCAGCCTGGAGGAGTACAATAAAGCTCGGGCCGGACAGTGATCCCTGCCCGGCCCGCGTTTATCCGGAACTGACAGGCCGACTTACGGCGCGCCGAGGCCGCCCATCAGGATGTATTTGATCTCGGTGAATTCCTCGGTGCCGTACTTGGAGCCCTCGCGGCCGAGACCGCTTTCCTTCATGCCGCCGAACGGGGCCACCTCGGTTGAGATGCCGCCCTCGTTGACGCCGACCATGCCGTATTCCAGTGCCTCGGCGACCCGCCACACACGGCCGAGATCGCGGGCGTAGAAGTAGCTCGCCAGACCGTACTCGGTGTCGTTGGCCTGCTGGATGACCTCTTCCTCGGTCTTGAAGCGGAACAGCGGTGCGACCGGGCCGAATGTCTCCTCGCGGAAGATCTGCATATCCGTGGTCGCCCCGGTCAGCACCGTCGGTGCGAAGAAGTTCGACCCCAGATCCTTCACGCGCGAACCGCCGGCGGCGACCTTCGCGCCCTTGCCGACCGCGTCCATCACATGCTCCTCGACCTTGTCGACGGCGGAGCCCTCGATCAACGGGCCGAGCACGACGCCGTCATCGAAGCCGTTGCCCTGCTTCATCTTGTTCACCGCGGCGGCGAGCGCCTCGGAGAATTTGTCGTAGATGCCGTCCTGCACGAAGATTCGGTTCGCGCACACACAGGTCTGACCGGTGTTGCGGAACTTGGACAGGATGGTGCCTTCCACGGCCGCGTCGATATCGGCGTCGTCGAAGATGATCATCGGCGCGTTGCCGCCGAGCTCGAGGCTGACCTTCTTCACCGTGCCCGCGGCCAGGGCCATGATCTGCTTGCCGATCGGGGTGGAACCGGTGAAGCCGATCTTGCGCACGATCGGGTTTGTGGCGAGCTCGTTACCGATGGCCGACGCGCTCTTGCCGACGACGATGTTGAACACGCCGGCCGGAATGCCCGCACGCTCGGCCAGCACCGCCAGGGCCAGAGCCGAATACGGGGTCATCTTCGCCGGCTTGATCACCACCGGGCAGCCGACCGCCAGGGCCGGGGCGCATTTGCGGGTGATCATCGAGTTCGGGAAGTTCCACGGGGTGATCGCGCCGACCACGCCGACCGGCTGCTTGATGACGACGATCCGCTTGCCCGGCGCGTGGTTCGGGATCACGTCGCCGTAGCTGCGCTTGGCTTCCTCGGAGAACCACTCGACGAACGAGGCGCCATAGGCGATCTCGCCTTTGGCTTCGGCCAGCGGCTTGCCCTGCTCGGCGGTCATGATGGCGCCGAGATCGTCCTGGTTCGCCATCATCAGGTCGAACCACTTGCGCAGGATCTGGCCGCGCTCCTTGCCGGTCTTCTCGCGCCAGCCCTTCCAGGCGGCGTTGGCGGCCTCGATCGCCCGCCGGGTCTCGGCCTCGCCCATGTCGGGGATGGTGCCGATCTTCTTACCGGTCGCCGGGTCGTCAACGTTGACCGTGCCGCCGCCATCGGCGCCAACCCACTGGCCGTTGATGTAGCCCTGCTGCTTGAAAAGCTCCGGATCCTTCAGACGGCTGGCGAGATCCATGTCGACTAGCTCCCTTATATGCCTTGGTGGCATCGGCCCGCTGGCAGGCGTCCCGTGACGCGCGCCTTCACGGCGGGTGATGATTGTCGTGTTGTCCGTACTATAGGCAGCGTCGCGGCGATTTGAAGGGAGCGAAACGCGTGGGCGTCGTTATCCGCAGGCTGACGGAAACGGACTGGTCGGCCTTCCGCACCATCCGATTGCGCGCTCTGGAGACCGCACCCGAGGTCTTTGGCACGACGCTGGATCAGGAGGCGGGTCAGCCGGAAACGTTCTGGCGCAGCCGGCTGGCGGACCCGCTCAACGCGATGGTTTGCGGCTTCGACGGCGATGTCCCGGTGGCCTTCGCCGCACAGCGCGAGGGGGCCGGCGGCAATGTGCGTCACCGGGCCACGATCTGGGGTGTGTTCGTGGCCGAGACTCACCGCTGCCAGGGGCTGGGGCGGCAGCTCATGACCGCCCTGCTGGCGCTTGCCGACGCGCGGCCCGGGATCGAGATCACCGAACTCAACGTGCGGGCCGACAATCTTTCGGCCATCACGCTGTACGAGCGCCTCGGCTTCCGCGCCATCGGCACGATCCCGCGGGCATTGAAGCACGCGGGTCGTTATGGCGACGAGGTGATGATGATCCGGGAGAAACCGGGTCAACCGCCCCTGGAGACGCCGGGAACGGCACAGTCGCCGGTGGTGTAGATCGTTCGCACCGCCGTGGTGCCCGAAAGATGCATGGCCAGGTTGCCGGTACAGTCCGAGAACGCGATCCAGGCGCTGTAGCTGAGGGTTCCGGGCGCCTCGCCGCCATCGTCGTCGGCGGCGACGAAGACCTGGCGGATCCGCGACCGGTCGATGCCGAGGTCGTCGATCACGGCGTGAACCTTGGCTCGAACCTCATCGATCCGCCGGGCCTCCGCCGGGGCGGCAAGAACGGTGGCGAGCATCAGAACCGCTGCGGTGGCACTCCCCAATCGCCTGATCATCTCTTGTCTCCATCGGTGACGTGTCGGCGCTGAAATGGTCAGCCGACCGTCGCCGGAGAAGTCACGATACCGACATGTCCTCGTGCCGAGGCTGCACGAACGCCGTGACCGCCTGCACCACCGGACGGGCCAGGAGCATCCGGGCGTGGCCGTACCGGTCGGTCAGCTCCAGCATGGCGTCCGGACGCGCGGCGGCGAGAGCCTCGGCGTCGGAGACCGGAACCTCGTCGTCGCCCTGGTCGTGAACCAGCAGCAGGCGTCGGGGCAGCCGCTCCGCCACCGCGAGCAAGTCGAACCTGTCGCCGTCGAAGCCGCGCCGGCGCAGCTCCGCCATCAGGTCGGCCTGGCGGGATTGCGGCTCGCCGGCCATCTCCAGCCAGCGCCGGGTCGCCGAGGCCAGGGTCACCGGAGAGGAGACCAGGGCGAGAGCTGGGATCTCGGCCGGCGGTCCAGCCAAGACGTCCGGTACGCAGGCGAGCCCAGCGGCCAGGCCGCCGAAGGAATAGCCGACCGCCGCCGCCGGCGGGGTCCCCTCGTAGGCCAGCGCGCGGCAGAGCAGCCGGAATGCGGCGGCCATGCGGGGCAGGCTGGCCGTGGTGCCGCCGCTTTCGCCGTGTCCCGGCGCATCGAAGGCGGCGCAGCGGATCCCGGCCGCCGTCAGGCCGCGGATCATGGCGGCGAAGTGGCTCGCCCGCGATCCCCAGCCATGCACGAGGACGACGCTGGGCCGGCCGTCGGCCGGCGCGGCCGGGTCCCAGCGGTAGGTCCTGACCTGATCGACCACGCCCTCCTGGACGCCGGAGACCGTCAGGAGACCCCGCGTCGCCTGGTCGCCCAGGGCCGTATCTCCGGGCCGTGTCGCCGGCGGCCCGGGAGTACACCAGCGCTCGAACAGGGCCTCCGCGTTCGCCTGGGTCACTCCACCGTCACGCTCTTGGCGAGGTTGCGCGGCTGGTCCGCGTCGGTCCCCTTCTCCACCGCCGCCAGATAGGCCAGGAGCTGGACCGGAATGGAGTACAGGATCGGGGCCACCTCGGGCGCGATGTCCGGCAGCACGACCACTTCGTCGGCCGCCTCTCCCAGCGCCCTGGCCCCGGCAGCGTCGGTCAGCAGGATCACCCGCCCACCCCGGGCCCGGACCTCCGCCATGTTGGAGGCGGTCTTGTCGAACCAGCCATCGCTTGGGGCCACGATCACCACCGGCACATTGTCTTCGATCAGCGCGATCGGGCCGTGCTTCATCTCGCCGGCGGCGTAGCCCTCGGCATGGACATAGGTGATTTCCTTGAGCTTCAGCGCGCCTTCCAGCGCGATCGGGTAGGACAGGCCGCGGCCGAGATAGAGAACGTCGCGCGCCCGTGACAGGCCGTGGGCGATCGACTGGTAGCGCGACACGTCCTTCAGCACCGCAGCTACCCGGCTCGGCACGCCTTCCAGGGCCGAGACCAGGCGCCGCTTCTCGGCCTCGTCGATATGGCCTCGCGCAAATCCGAGCGCGATGGCGAGACCGAGGAACGCGGTGAGCTGGGCGGTGAAGGCCTTGGTCGAGGCGACGCCGAATTCGGGACCGGCGCGGGTCAGCAGCACGCCGTCCGCCTCCCGGGCGATGGTGCTCTCGGGCACGTTGACCAGAGCCAGCACCTTCTGTCCAAGAGTCCGGGCGTGACGCAGGGCCATCAGCGTATCGAGGCTCTCGCCGGACTGGGACACCGCAATGGCCACGCCCCCGGCCGGCAGCACCGGCTTGCGGTCGCGGAATTCGGAGGCCAGTTCAACCTCGCAGGCGATGCCGGCGATGCTCTCCAGCCAGTAGCGCGCCGTCAGGCCCGCGTAGAAGCTGGTACCGGCGGCCAGAATAGTGATCTTGGCGACGCTCGCCGCGTCGGCCAGCGGGCCCGGCAGCGTGGCTTCGCCGGTCCCGGGGTCGATCACCGCGTGCAGGGTATGGGCGATCGCCTCCGGCTGGTCGTGTATCTCCTTCTCCATGAAGTGCCGGAAATTGCCCTTGCCGACCATGGCGGCGGAAACGGTGGAGACCTGCTCTGTGCGTTCGACCGGCGTGCCGTCGCCGATAAAGACCGACACACCGGAGCGGCGAAGCACCGCCCAGTCGCCGTCCTGAAGATAGACGATGCGCCGGGTCAGCGGCGCCAGGGCGACCGCATCGGAGCCCACATAGGCGGCCCCGTCGCCGATGCCGATCGCCAGCGGCGAGGCACGGCGGGCGGCCAGCATCAGGTCCTCCTCGCCGGCGATCAGCACGACGAAGGCGAAGGCGCCGGTCAGCCGCGGCATCACCCGGGCCATGGCCTCCTGCGGGGTGGCCCCACCGGAAATCTCCCGGTCCAGCAGGTGCGCGACCACCTCGGTGTCGGTGGCGCTCTCGAAGACCGCGCCCTCGGCCTTCAATTCGGCACGCAGGACGGCGTGGTTCTCGATGATGCCGTTATGGACGACGGCGACCCGACCGGCGACATGCGGATGGGCGTTCTCCAGATTGGGCGGCCCGTGGGTCGCCCACCGGGTGTGGCCGATGCCCGACACGCCCTTCAGCGGCTCGCGCTCCAGCACCTCCTGCAAGGCGGACAGCTTCCCCGGCGCGCGCCGACGGCTCAGGGTATCGCCCGTCACCGTCGCCACCCCGGCCGAGTCGTAGCCGCGATATTCCAGCCGCCGCAGGGCGTCCATCATCAACGGCACCGCCGGTTCACCCGACAGCACTCCCACGATCCCGCACATGCCTCAGCCTTTCGTCTTCTTCTTCGCACTATTGCGCTGGCGCAGGCGTTCGCCCCCGCCGGGAATGGTCTTGGTCTCGCCGCGTACGACCACCAGATCGTCGCCGGCCACGTTCCGGGTGACGGTCGAGCCGGCCCCGATCACCGCGCCGTCGCCAACCGTCACCGGGGCGACCAGAGCGGTGTTCGAGCCGATGAAGGACCGGGCGCCGATATCGGTGCGGTGCTTGTTGATGCCGTCGTAATTGCAGGTGATGGTGCCGGCCCCGATATTGGCGCCGGCGCCGACCCGGGCGTCGCCGATATAGCTCAGGTGGTTGGCCTTGGCGCCGGTCTCGATCTCGGCGTTCTTCACTTCCACGAAGTTGCCGATATGGGCCTGCGCGCCGATCCGCGCGCCGGGCCGCAGCCGGGCATAGGGACCGACCAGGGCGCCGGGTCCCACATGGGCGCCTTCCAGATGGCTGAAGGCGCGGATCTCCGCCCCCTCCTCGACCACGACCTTGGAGCCGAACACCACATGCGGGCCGACCGTCACGTCGGCGGCCAGCCGGGTGTCGTGGCACAGGAAAACCGTCTCCGGCGCGGTCATCGTCACGCCGCCCTCCAGTGCCGCCGCCCGCAGGCGGACCTGCATCGCCGCCTCCGCCCGGGCGAGGCCGGCGCGGGAATCCACACCCTGGGTCTCCAGCGGATCGCAGGTGACCACCGTGCAGCGCCGCCCGCCCCGATGCGCCAGGCCCACCAGATCCGTCAGATAGAACTCGCCCTTGGCATTGCCGTTGTCGATCCGCCGAAGCAGGTCGAACAGGATCGACGCGTCGATCGCCATCACGCCGCCGTTGCACAGGCCGATGGCCAGCACCTCGGGACTGGCATCGCGCGCCTCGACGATGTGTTCGAGAGAGTTGTCGGCGCCGAGCAGCAGCCGGCCGTATAGGCCGGGATCCTCGGGCTCGAAGCCGAGGACGACGACGGCCGGGTCGTCGTGCGCCGCGCGCGCCGCCACCAGATGGGCCAGCGTCTCGGGCGTGATCAGCGGCGTGTCGCCGAAACAGATCAGAACCGTGCCGCCATCCGCGCACCAGGCCTCAAGCGCGGGTCCGGCGGCAAGAGCGGCATGTCCGGTTCCCAGCGGCGTCTCCTGGATGACGACCTCGGCCCGGTCGCCAACCGCCTGCCGCACGGCATCGTGCGCCGGGGCGGTGACGACCACCATCGGGTCCGCGCCGCTGGCGGCGACCGCATCCAGCACCCAGCCGATCATCGGCTTGCCGGCCACCTGGTGGAGGACCTTCGGCAGCGCCGACTTCATTCGCGTCCCCATGCCTGCGGACAGGATCACGGCGGCGACTCGCTGCTTCATCGGCGATAGGCTCCCTCTCAATGTCCATCGCGGCACCGGGCGATCTGCCGCGGGTCCGCGCCGGGCAAAATGCCACCGGGCAGGCCCATTGACGAACACACGTTTTGCAACGGAGTGTAACACCCTCCAGCCCTTGCGATGCGTAACACTCCCGGATCCCCATGTCGCTTCCGCCAAACGCCGCCGCGGTCGTCTTCGATCTCGACGGCACCCTCATCGACAGTGCCGACGATCTCGGCGCCGCCGCCAACCGCCTTCTCGCCAGCGAGGGCCGGCGGCCGCTGACCCCCCAGGAGGTGCGCCGCTTCATCGGCGACGGCAGCCGTGTCTTCGTGGATCGGACCTGGGCCGCCACCGGCACCCCGGCCGACGGCTCGGACGGTGCCCAGGGCCTCGACTCGCTCGTGGCCCGGTTCATCGCCGAGTATCAGAGCGACGTGGCCGGGCATACCCGCGCCTATCCGGACGCGGTGGAAACCGTCGCCAGGCTGAAATCGGCCGGGCTTGCCGTCGCGGTCTGCACGAACAAGCCGCAACGGCCGGCGGAACTGGTGCTGGAAGCGCTGGGATTCGCGCCGCATATCGACGCAGTAGCCGGCGGCGACCGCTTCGCCCATCGCAAGCCGGACCCGCGCCACCTGCTCGACACCCTGGCTCTGCTGGGCGTCGGATCGGACAGGGCGGTGATGGTCGGGGACAACGAGCACGACATGGCCGTCGCCCACGGGGCCGGGACCGGCGCCGTGCTGGTCAGCTACGGCTATGCCCGCCTGCCCCTGGCCGAGATCGAGGCCGATGCCCGGATCGACAGCCTGGCCGCGCTCCCGGCCCTGCTCGGCTTGTAGGGGAAGAAAGACACGGGACACCGAATGTGCCGCAGGGGGCGTTGAGTGATTGACAAGGCCGCCCGCTGCCCGTAGATACCGGCGTCCCGATACGGACCGGGCGCGTAGCTCAGCGGGAGAGCACTGCCTTCACACGGCAGGGGTCACAGGTTCAATCCCTGTCGCGCCCACCATTCCCCTCCAGAACGATAAATCGACAGGCAGCCTTAGAGATCTAGGCTGCACCGGGGCGGTCCGACACGCTTATGTCGGGCTCCTGGCGTGGCGAGATGGAGCCGCCGGTCGGCTCGCGGCTTCTTCGGGAGACCCTCCCGGCCAGGCCGGCTGTCCGCGCGGCCCGGGCCCGGGATCGGGTCTTCAGACGGGTCGACGACCCGCCGTGGTGAGTCAGGCGTTCCAGACCGCCACCACGCTGAGTGCGGCGACCGCGATGGCGAAGGAAATCGTCAAGACAACTAGGACCGGGCGGCCGCGGCGGGCCTGGCGGGCTTCGGTCGGGGTGAGCTTCGTCATGGGAGGCTCCTTTCCTCTCCGTTGCAAACAAATCAACCCCCTACAAGGTAGGGCGCCGGTCGCTTCTGTCGACCCCGGACCGCCGGGAAGGGCGCTTCCGCCCGCGCGGACACGCGCAGTCCCCGGCGCGACCGAGCTGAGCTGCGGGCATCATCGTCACGTTTCGTGGAGAGGGGTCTGGGAGGCTGCGGCGCCGATCGCGGCGGCCTCCCGCAGGGCTAAATGGCGCGGAAATCCGTAGAGCGGATGCGATCGGTCAGATCGATCTCTTCTTCCAACACGGTCTCGCTCATCAGCATGCCACGACGGATGAGTTCGCGAATTGCGGCCGCAAGACTCGGCATGCGATGGCGGTAGCGCCAGTCGTCGATCGAATCCAGCTCATCCCTATCAAGCATGATCTGCAGACGAACATTCCGGAGGCCGGATTGGTCCGAGGCAGGCATCTTCTGTTTCTCCGAAATCAGGCTCGGTACCAAGCCGCGCCGAGCAATCGTATCAACGCTACAGAGCGGCGCGTTAGTCAATAGCGACTACATACTACCGCCTACGAAACACTGATGATTCCCGGTCCAACGGCACTTGTCGGACCTTCCGCCAAAGCCGATCCGCGACTACTGTGGCATTGAATCATGAGCTTGGATTATGACGGCTGCTATCGGCGGCAGGCAGATCTCGATCCGCCGCCCCGGAAACCGACAATCGACCGCCGATCGGTCGGCCCATCGACCGGTACGTGACCGGGTTCCAATAGAGGCCTGCGCATGAGACTGAGAGACCATCTCAGACGGGAGACCAGGGCTCTGCATCAGCGGACGGAAGCCCTGCTGCAGCACCTGGACATCCGGACTCGCGCGGGGCTGGACAGCTTCCTGCTGGTTCACCATGCGGTGGTCATGCCGATGGAGCGCCGTCTGGCGGCCTCGGACATGACCCGGCGCTGGCCCTTCCGGCTGACCGACCTGCTGGTGGAGGACCTGGAGGAACGGGCGCTGAAGCCGACCGCGGGGGTGCCCGCCGCCCGGTTCGAGGACGCGGATCCCGTCGGCCTCAGCTACGTGCTGGGCGGATCGAGGTTGGGGTCCCGCGTTCTGCTTAAGCGCCTGGCCGGCGCCTGCCCGGCGCCCCGATATCTGAGCCGCGCGCCGGACGACGAGATCTGGCCCTGGACGCTGTCGCTCCTGAATTCGCCGGAGGCGGCAGCAGCCCCCCGGGAGGACGTCCTACAGGGCGCCGAGATCGCTTTCGCCAGTTTCGCCGACGCCGTATCCCTCGTGGAGGCGCCCAAGGAGACCATCCATGCCCTCGCCGTCTGAACTCCCGCCGGGCATCGACCTGTCGCAATGCGAGCGCGAACCGATCCACAAGCTGGGACGGGTCCAGTTCTTCGGCTTCCTGATCGCGGTGTCCCCCGACTGGACCATCACCCAGGTCTCGGAGAACATCGGCACCTATCTCGGCCTGGAGCCGGTCGACCTGATCGGGCTCGACCTCAACTCGGTGCTGAACCGGGAAGCGATCCACAACATCCGCACGCGCATGCAGATGCTGCAGGACGAAGACACGGTGGAGCGTCTGTTCCGCATTCGGATCCTCGACAACCTGCAGCGCGATTTCGACATCTCGCTCCACGTCAACGGCGCCACCACGATCCTGGAATTCGAGCCGAATTCGGACGTGCAGCAGGACTACACTGCCTATGTGCAGCCGATGATCAACCGGGTCTCCAAACCGCAGACGGTGAAGGAGGCCTGCGAATCCGCGGCGAAGGCGGTGCGCGCCCTGACCGGCTTCGACCGGGTGATGGTCTATCGCCTCCATGACGACGAGTCCGGGGAAGTGGTCGCCGAGGTCCGCAATCCCGGATCGACCAGCTACCTGGGGCTGCGCTATCCGGCCTCGGACATTCCGCCCCAGGCCCGCCGGATGTATCTGCGCAGCACCCTGCGCATCGTCTCCGACATTCAGGCGCCGACCGCGGCGATCGTCCCCGAGAACGATCCCGCCACCGGCGAGCCGCTGGACCTCTCCCTGTCCAGCCTGCGTGCGGTCTCGCCGGTCCATCTCGAGTACCTGGCGAATATGGGCGTGCAGGCCTCCATGTCCGTGTCGATCGTCATGCACGGCAAGCTGTGGGGCTTGATCGCCTGCCACCACAACAGCCCGCGCGTGCTGAGCTTCCAGGCCCGCTCGGCGACCCAGATGTTCGGGCAGCTCTTCGCGCTGATCCTGGAGAAGAAGGACAACGAGGCCAGCAACCGCGACCGGGAGCGTGCCCAGGCGCTGCACGACGCGCTGATGGCCCGCCTGGCCACGGGCTCCTCCATCAGCCGCCAGTTCCAGGAATTGGCAGAGATGATCGCCACCGTCATTCCCTGCGACGGGATGATCGGCTGGACGGAAGGCGCCTATATCGGGTTCGGGGAGGTGCCGACCCATGACGAGTTCGTCGCCCTGCTGCCGTTCCTGACCTCCGTCGCCTCCGGCCGGATCTACGCGACCCACGACCTGCCGGCGGCGTTGCCCGAGGGCGTGCCGGTGCCGTCGACCGCCGCCGGCCTGCTGGCGATCCCGGTCTCCCGGTCCACGCGCGATTTCATCGTTCTGGTGCGCCGCGAGGTCGCCAAGACCATCGAGTGGGCCGGCGCGCCCGACAAGGCGGTGATCAAGCGCGACGGCGAGGACAGGCTGAGTCCCCGCACCAGTTTCGAAGCGTGGCAGGAAATCGTTCGCGGGCAATCCGCCCTGTGGACCGACAGCGATATCCGGACCGCGGAATCCCTTCGGGTGACCCTCACCGAGGTCATCCTGAAGATGTCGGAGACCGCGCTGGCGGAGCGCACCGCCGCCAACGAGCGTCAGGAGATCCTGATTGCCGAGTTGAACCACCGGGTCCGCAACATCTTCAACGTTATCCGGGGGATCTGGTCGCAGAGCTCGGCGTCGAGCGGCACCATCACCGGGCTTACCGAGACCGTCGGCGGCCGGATCCAGGCCCTCGCCCGGGCCTACGACCAGGTCACCGAGGTGGACTGGCGTCCGGCCTCCCTGTGGCGCCTTCTGGCCACCGAACTGGCCGCCTACTCCGGCAAGAACGGCCAGCGCCTCGACCTGCGGGGCGACGACGCGCTGCTGCTGCCCAACGCCGTTTCCGCGATCTCGCTGGTGATCCACGAACTGACGACGAACTCGATCAAGTACGGCGCGCTGAGCTCCCCCGCTGGCTGGATCGCGGTGACCTCGACGCAGGCAGCGTCGGGCGATCTTACCGTCGAGTGGCGCGAGCTGGGCGGCCCGCAGGTCTCGGCGCCGGAGCGGATCGGCTTCGGCACCACCATCATCGAACAGTCGGTTCCACACGAACTCGGCGGCACGACCACCGTCCGTTTCGTGGCCGAAGGGCTGGAGGTCGACATCACCGTCCCGGCGCGGTTCGTGGCCGGCATGGTCAAGACGCCCCCGCCGGTCCCCGGCCGCGAGCAGGAGCCGGCACCGACGAAGCAGACGGCCAGCGGCTCCGCCCTGCTGCTGGAGGACAACCTGATCATCGCGCTGGCTTCCGAGGAGATGCTGCGCAACGTCGGGGCGGATCACGTCTGGATCTGCTCCACCGTCGACCAGGCCCTGCGGGTGATCGAGACCAGCGACATCGATTTCGCCGTGCTCGACGTCAATCTGGGCGACCGGAACGCGGGCGACGTGGCGCGGGAACTGAGCCGGCGCGGCATCCCCTTCATGTTCGTCACCGGCTACGGCGAGAAGTCTCCGTTGAAGCAGACCTACCCGCACGCGCCCGTCCTGCAGAAGCCGTTCGCCGAGGAACGCCTGTCCTCGGCCCTGGCACAGCTCGAGCTGCGGCGCTGAAGGGCTGGTGCTGAATCAAAAGTCCCGGCCGCGAGGGGCCGGGACGGTAGATCCGTAGTCCAGGATCACAGCGGATCGGCCTCAGCCGATCTCCCGCTCGGCCTCCGCGTCGATCACCGATCCCAGCCGGTCGCGGGCCGCAACCGTGTAGCCGAGGGCCGCACGGATCGCTTCCGGCTTGAACGGCTTGGCCACGATCACCGACGGCTCCTCGTCCATTCCGGTGAGCACTTCGTCGGGATAGGCGGTGACGTAGATCGTCGCGAATTCGCCATCCGCCCGGAGCTTCTCGATGGCCTGAAGCCCCGTATCGCCATTCTCCAGCATCTGGTCGGTCACGATCAGCTCCGGCCAATTCTGGCGGCAGATCTTTATCGCGTCGGTCTCGTTGGCGGCAATCCCGATCACCGAAAGCCCGGTCTCGCCGATGATGTCGGACAGGTCCTGGGCAATCAGGCCGTGATCCTCCAGGATCAGCACCGGAAGCGGCGGCAGGTTGCGGGTCAGCTCCCGCCCCTCCTCCAAGGCGGCCACCGCCTCCTCAGGCGACAGATTCAGCAGCTCGGCGCCTTCGTCGACGGAGAAGCCGACAAAGTCGCAGAGCAGCAGCATCTGCTCGGGAGCCGGGGGAAGATTCGGAACGAAGGTCCGCAGGCGATCATCGGTGAACGGCGCGGAATCGCCGGACTTCTTCGTGTCGCCGTCCTCGCTCTGGGAGGCCCAATCGCGGAAGAAGTCCTTGAAGACCTGAAACTTGGCGGAGGCCGTCGCGGTTCCGCTCAGGACCTCATCGGTCTCGGCGCTGGCGTAGGTCAGCCGCAGCCATTCCTCGGCCCAGACGGTATCCACGTTCAAAGCGCGCAGAAACCGCCGAAGCGGGCGCACGCTCTGATGATTAAGCCATTTTCGCATAACAACCATACCCGATCACGCGACGACGCGCGTTTGAACGTCCGAATGAAGAAGACCAAGATAACGCCGATTCGGCAATCGGGTTCTCGGTTTTCCGGGGATTTCGACCCTAAGTTTCGCTGAGTATGCAAGATTTAAGACAACGATATCGAGGCCAAATCTCTACATGGTAGAAACCATGAAGCTCCGTTAACCATATTGCCCGAATCGCGCTCGAAGCGACAGATCAGGCTGCGCGCTCGATCGCACCGGTGATCAGTCCGGTGATCTCCTCCGGCGACGATTGGGAGGCCGGCTTGTCGGTCACCAGCGTTCCCCGCCGCAGGACCGCGACCCGGTCCGCCACGGCAAATACGTCGGGCATTCGGTGGCTGATCAGAACGACCGCGATGCCCTGGTCCCGAAGCCGACGGATGAGATCGAGCACCTCCGCCACCTGGCGCACGCTAATGGCCGCGGTCGGTTCGTCCATGAGCACGATTTTCGGGTTCGACAGGCGGGTCCGCGCGATCGCCACCGCCTGACGCTGGCCGCCCGACATGCGCCGGACCAGGTCGTAGGGCCGGGTTTCGGATTTGAGCTCTTCGAACAGCTCTCCCGCGCGGGCAAACATGGCCCGATTGTCCAACACGCGGATCGGTCCGACCCCACGGGTCAGTTCGCGCCCGAGGAACACGTTGGCCGCGGCCGTCAGGTTGTCGCAGAGCGCCAGATCCTGGTAGACGACCTCCACCCCGGCGTCCCGTGCCGCCCGCGGATTATGGAATTCCGCCGGCTCTCCGCCGACCAGGACCTGTCCGGCCGACGGCCTGAAATTGCCGGAGATGATCTTCACCAGCGTGGACTTGCCCGCCCCGTTATCGCCCATCAGGCCGACGATCTGACCCGGCTCCACCGCCAGGGATATGTCCGACAGGGCCTGAATGGCGCCGAACCGCTTCGACACGCCGCGAAGCTCGAGAACCGACATGAAACCCTCCCCTCCGCGGCCCTTTTTCGCCCGGGCCGTCGACATTTGTTCATATCATCAACTTATTTTAGAACAATCGGACGTCTGGAGCGACAAAATCTAATCACGTCAGCTTGACCGGCCCAGGTTTCAGCCGAATAATTTCACGCAAGAACCATAAATCGACCGGCGGCAAGAGGTCGCGTTATCCTGTCGGCGCGGCGGCGGGGCATTCTGGGGAAGCGGCTGGGCTGATCGTCTTGGAAAAGGATAACAGTCGAACACGAATCCTGAGGCTGCTGCGCCGCCATGGCGCGATGCCCCGGGTCGAGCTGGTGCGCCGGACGGGGCTGAGTGCTGCGGCGGTGTCGACCATCACCTCCGACCTGATCGCCAACGGCGTCCTGCTGGAAGCGGCGGAAGAACCGGCGGCCGGCAGTCCGCGCGGACGCCCGCCGGTGAACCTGGTCTTCAACCCCGGATTCGGCCGCGTTGCCGCCGCCTCGATCCGGATGGACGTGATCGACGCGGTGATCGCCGATTTCCAGGGCAACATCCTCGCCCGCGAGCTGATCCCCTGCACCACCCGCGACCTGAAGGGCGACGAGGCCGCCCATGCCTGTGGTGACGCCATCGAAAGAGTGGCCGCCACCGTACCCGGCGTGCCGCCGAGCGCCCTCGGCATCGCCTTCCAGGGGATCGTCGATCCGGTCGCCGGCCGTCAGGTCTGGAGCCCGATCCTGGCGATCCGCGACACCGACGTGGTCACCCCGCTAGCCGGCCGGTTCGATGTCCCCGTGGTGATCGAGAACGACGCCGCAGCCACGGCGCTGGCGGTGACATCCCGCGACAGCCGGCTGCAGGAAGGGCTGGTCGCCGTCCTGATGATCGGACACGGCGTCGGCATGGGCCTGCTGCGCGATGGCGGCCCCTTCGCCGGGACCCACGGCTTCTCCTCCGAGATCGGCCATGTTCGGCGGCAGCCGGCGGGGGCCCAGTGCCGCTGCGGCCAGCGCGGCTGTATCGAGGCATATCTGGCGGATTACGCCCTGTATCGCGACGCCCGCTCCATCGCCAACCTGCCGATCGCCAACCACCAACAGCCGAGCGAGGATCAGATGATGGTGCTGGTCCGCCGGGCCGAGGACGGGGATGCCGGGCTGCAGCGCCTGTTCGACGAGGCCGGCACCAGCCTGTCCGACGCGGTGCGCACAGTGGCCTCGGTGCTCGCTCCCCATCGGATCGCCATCGCCGGGTCGGGGATGCGCGGATATCACCTGATGCAGGCGAGCTTCGAGGCGGGACTGCGGGATTCGCTGAACCCGTCCTACGACCCGCTGTCGCGGATCGTCATCGCCGAGGGCAGCGTCGAACTCATCGTGGAGGGCATGGTGCAACTCGCCCTCCAGCGGATGGACGCCGAGCTGGCGAACGGCCTTCCGGCGCGGGCGGCGGGGTGACCTCACCTGTTCAGCACTCCCCCGGACTGAATCCGGAGAGTGAGAAAATAAGGAGGCCGTGGAGTCGCTAGGTCCGGACGTCGGGCTCGGCGCGGCCGAGGCGCTCGGCGATGCCGGCGAGTGCCTCCACCGCCGCGATCACCTGGGCCAGGGCCTGTTGCGGGTCGTCGCCCTGCTTCGCTGGATCCGGCTCGTAACGCTCCAGATAGACCCGCAGGGTCGCGCCGACCGTGCCGGTCCCCGACAGCCGCAGCACCGCGCGGGCGGCATCGCCGAAGACGATGCGGATGCCCTGCTTGGAGGCGGTCGAGCCGTCCACCGGGTCAGTATAGGCGAAATCGTCCGCCTCGGTGACCGTCAGGCCTTCCACGGTCTTGCCCGGCAGGCCCGCCAGGACGTCGCGCAGGTCGTCCATCAACGTCTCGGCGGCGGCCTTGTCGACTTCCTCGTAGTCGTGGCGCGAGTAGTAGTCGCGGCCGTATGTCGCCCAGTGTTCGGCCATCGCGTCGGCCACGGACATCTTCTTCGCCGCCAGCACGTTGAGCCACAGCAGCACCGCCCACAGCCCGTCCTTCTCACGGACATGGTTGGAGCCGGTGCCCGCACTCTCCTCGCCGCAGATCGTCACCCGGCCGGCGTCCAGCAGCGTGCCGAAGAACTTCCAGCCGGTCGGCGTGGCGAAGGCCTCCACCCCCAGCTTCTCGGCCACCCGGTCGGCCGCCCGCGAGGTCGGCATGGAGCGCGCCACGCCGGCGATCCCGCCGGCATAACCCGGTGCCAGATGCGCGTTGGCCGCCAGCACGGCGAGGCTGTCCGACGGCGTCACATAGGTGTTGCGGCCGACGATCATGTTGCGGTCGCCGTCGCCGTCCGAGGCGGCGCCGAAATCCGGGGCGTCGGCGGAGAACATCTCCTCCATCAGCGCCGCCGCATAGACCGGGTTCGGGTCCGGGTGACCGCCGCCGAAATCCGGCAGCGGCGTTCCGTTGATCACCGTTCCGGCCGGTGCGCCGAGCTCGCCTTCGAGAATCGCCGTCGCATAGGGCCCGGTGACGGCATGCATGGCGTCGAACCGCATGCGGAACCCGGACGCGAACAGGGCGCGGATCGCGTCGAAGTCGAACAGCGAGCGCATCAGATCGGCATAGATCGCGACCGGGTCGATCACCTCGACCGCCATGTCGCCGAGCGCGCTCTCTCCGTCGCGGGACAGGTCGATATCCGCGGCGTCGAGGATGCGGTACTCGGAGATCTCTGCCGTGCGGGCGTGGATCGCCCCGGTGATGCTTTCCGGCGCCGGGCCGCCGGCGGGAATGTTGTACTTGATGCCGAAATCGCCGTCCTCGCCGCCGGGATTGTGGCTCGCGGACAGGATCAGACCGCCATCGGTCTTGCGGTTGCGGATCACCGCCGAGGCCGCCGGCGTGGACAACAGGCCGTCCCGGCCGACCACCACCCGTGCGGCCCCATTGGCCGCTGCCATCTTCAGGATCGTCTGGATCGCCTGTCTGTTGAAGTAGCGGCCATCGCCGCCCAGCGTCAGCGTCTTACCGGTCAGCGGACCCACCGTGTCGAAGACCGACTGGACGAAATTCTCCAGGTAGTGCGGCTGCATGAAGACCGTGGTCTTGGCGCGCAGCCCCGAGGTGCCCGGCTTCTGTCCGTCGAACGGGGTGGTCGCGATCGTCTTCACGGTCATCAGGGTCTCCGTCGGTTCCCGGTATCGCCGGCGGCCGCATCCATCGCGGCCGGGCGCGAAGCCCCAAGATGCCATAAGCCGGCCCGAGAACCGACCGTCCCCGCGGAAATATTATTCCCCGCCGTCTCAGGCCGTCTTCGGCTCGGACTCGGACCACGCCGCGAGCTTGCCCTCGATGAACGACACCACCTGCTCCTGGGCGCCGCGGCTGTCGGCGCCGATGTCGATGGGCTTGCCGATGGCGAAACGGACGGGCCGCTTGGGGATGATCCAGCCGATATCCTGGAGCAGACGTCCCTCGCTCCACGCGGTGGTCTGCAGGGCGATCGGCACGATGGGCACGCCCGCCGCCCGGGCCAGTCGGACGCCGATGGTGTTGAAGCCCTTGCGGTCGAAGGCCTCGGTCCGATGGGCCTGCGGGAAGACGATGACGGACTTGCCGGAGGCCAGGCGCTTGCCGCCCTCGCCCAGCACCTGGCGGAGATCCGCCTTGGGATCCTTCCGGTCGACCACGATGGGGTCGAAGGCCTTCAACACGGGACCGAAGACGGGATAGCCCACGAGGCTGGACTTCACCACGAACGTACAGGGGGCGGCCTGGCTGAGGATGGACGGAAGAATCTGGGTCTCCAGCGCGCTCATGTGGTTGGCGGCGAACACATAGGGTCCACCGCTCCAGTCCGTCTCCTCCAGGCCGGATACCTCGAAGCGGACGCCCACGGCCTCCAGGGACCGGCGCAGCGCATGGCTGCCTTCGACCAGACGGGCGTTGGTCAGCCGCCCGCGCCGGGCCTGATACGCGGCCGACCCGATATGGGCGGCTGCCTGGGCGTAGAACATCACCGACGGCAAGAACACGCGAAACACAGCTTCCCCCAATCTGGGTAGAGAAACGATAGCGTTACCGGACGAGGAACGCCCAACGATACATCGGCGCTGCGCTGAAACCGCACGGTTCTTCAGATCCCGACCATCGAGATACATCAAGATTGCGGCGGCAATCATGGCAATTGGGACCATGCCGTCCCGCCGCAGGCGAACGCTTATATTCTGCGACGAGGGTTCGATCATTCCTGGGCGTCAGTGTCGAGCAGAAAGATCGCCCGGCAGCTCAAGTCCGGCGACCGGGAGCGGACGGCTTCTCTCCAACCGACACAGGCCGCGCGCCCATCGATCGGTTCCGGCCCGGCGCTTCCGACAGACACTTACCGTCCCCAGCGCGCCTTGCTGCCGCGACCGTCGCTATGCAGGAAGGGGCCGTGGACGGCGTTGGCCGCATACGACCCGAGCCCGCCGGGCTCAACGTCCGGCCTGGCGGCGAACAGACGCTCGGCGAAGTCGTAGAGGAAATCGGCATCGGCCTTCGTAACCGCGCCGTCGCCGTTCAGGTCGTCCATGACTCCGTCCCGCGGATCCACGTCCACATAAATGTCCGAGGCATCGCCGTACATGTGGCGAGACAGACGGGCCGAGCCGATGGCGGCGTTGTAATAGGGTGTGCGGAATCCGCTCATCACGAAGAAGTTCTTCGCCTTGGTGACCCCTTCCTTGCGCAGGCCCGCCAGCAACACCTCAAGGCGATGGACATTCGCACCGCCCACGAGCAGGAACTTCGGAAAATGGCCGGGCTGCTGCTTGCAGATGAACTGACCGATCCTGAAAGACGGGGAGATCCGGATGTTCAGATCGTTCCGACCGAGGCGGATGAACCCCTTCGGCGTGTTCCGCGGATAGCGGCCAATCCGATAGCCTTCCAGATAGCCGCGGTCATCGATGCTGGCGGACGGCACCAGAACGAACAGGGCGACCTGCTGAACCGTCTCGCCCGTCTTGTCGACCACCCGAAGCGAATGGTGGCCGGGCGCTTCCGGAGCTACCCAGCGCCTCCCGACCGGCTCGCCGTCTACCGACGCCGTATAACCTTTAGGAACGTCGAGACGAACCGTGTGGCCCGGCATCACCAGCCGGTGCCAGATCCGATGAGGGGGCGCGTCGCCGTTCAATCGGACGGCGCGGCCTTCCGCTACGGCCGGAGTGCTGCCGGCCATGATCAGGCCGAACAGCACCGCCGCACATACTAAATTCCAAGCAAACCGCATCAATCAGCCGGCTTCGGTCCCATGCTGTCGAGGGCGACGCTCGCCGTGGTCTGGATCTCCGGCGGGGCATAACGCTCGACGAAATGAATCTGATCGTCGCGCTTGTAAATGTCCCGCCAGAAATTCGGAACCCCTTCATCGTCCACCGTGACGGTCACATACGTCAGATGGACCGGGATCGGCGCCCCGAAGCGGATGTGCCGGTTCTCGCCGGACGCGACCGCCCGCCGGATCTGCGCCTCGCTTGCCCGCGTATCGTGGGAGGCGAGCCAGTTCGCCATGGCCACCGGGCGCTCGAGGCGCACACAGCCCGAACTGAAGGCCCGGCTGGCCCGCTTGAACAGCGATGTGCTCGGCGTTCCGTGGAGATAGACCGAATGGCGGTTCGGGAAGATGATCTTCAACTCGCCCAGCGCGTTCGAGGAACCCGGGTTCTGGACCAGGCGATACCGGTTGACCGCGCCCGGATCGCGCCAGTTCACCGCAGAGGAACTGACCTGCAGGCCGGTGCTCCGCTCATAGACGGTGAAACCCTTGCGGTCGGCATAGGTGGCATCTTCGATGAGCTTCGGCAGCTTGTCCCGGCGGGCGATGCTCACCGGCACGTACCATTTCGGATTGGCCACCGTGTATTCGATCTGGTCGGAGAAGATCGGCGTCTCGCGGGACGGCATGCCGACGACGGTCTTCATCCGGATTTCCCGACGGCCCGCGTTCCAGCCCTCGGCCGTGAAGGACGGGATATTGGCCCAGACATAGCGCTCGCCGAGCGCCCCCTGGCTGCGCCACTGCTCCATCGCCCGCACGATCCGACCGACCTTGGACTCGACGCTCTCGTTGAGCGCGGCGAGGGTCATCGGGCCGACCACCCCGTCCGGCTCGAGCCCGTGACGGGACTGGAAGTCCTTCAGGGTCGCCACCAGAGGCGCATCCAACTCGGTCGGATCGGCCATCAGGTCGGCCGCCCGTTCGGCGATCGCGCCATCCTCCGCCGCGCCGTCCTTCAGGGCCACCTCGACAAGAGGACGGCCGCTGTCGGTCGGAGTGGGCGCAGGGTCGTCCCGGTCCGCCTCGGTCTCCCAGGCAATCGCATAGCCTTCGGCCTGCAAGCGGGCCCGCAGCTGGGGGATGCGGGAATCATGGTCGCCCTCGCGGACCAGATCGCCGTCGGGAATGGCGTACCACCCGCCGCGGCTTTGGATATCGATGTATTGGTGCAGCGCCTTCTTGAGACCCTTGTACTGGGCGCTCTCCGGTTCGAACGGGGTCAGCGTGCCGATCGCGTCACCCTCGCCTGCGCGCCGAAGCGCGGTTGTCAGCAGAGAGCGCGCCGGCTGATTGGCGAGAGACGCAACCGCGGCACCCTCGTCCTCCAATCCGCCGCTCACCGCCGCGGCAATGCGCAGCCAGATCGCCGTCAGCTCAATGTCGGCCCGGGCGCGATCCGCATCGCTCGGAGCGTCGAAGCGCCGCTCGACCACTTGGGCAACCGCCTCACCGCCATCCGGGTCCACCGGAAGACCGTATGCCAGAAGGTTCTCGTTCAGCCGGATCAGCGACTCCGCCCCCGCCTTCGACCAGATCGGCTGGAAGAGGTCCTGGGCATAGGCCATGCGGCCCGCCTGAACGGCACTGTCGCCGATATCCGCGCTGAGGCCGGTTTCCAGGAAGCCCTGCATCACCAGGCGTTCGATATCGCCGGTCAGATCTCCGCCCGCGGGATCGCCCAGCATTTCCGCCAGGGGCAGGGCCGCCACGTCGGTCTCCGACGGCACGGCCAGGGAGACCGGCATGGCATGCTGCCCGGCTGCGGACGACACGGTCATGAGCAGGGACGATCCGGCGACAAGTCCGGCCAAGAGGGATCTGGAATAGAGCATTCTTCGATTCTCCGTTGGCATCTCTGACCGCCGCGGTCGGTCGATCCGTTCCCGCAGCACGACAATGAAATCTGCCTGGGTAACGGCATCGCGACGCGATGGTTCCGGTATGAGGGAGTCTCTCTGCCGGCGGAGGTCCCCTGGCGGCGTCCGCCCCGCGGCGCGCACAGGTATAAAGAAAGTGCTCCCGCCGCGGCCGCCGCGGAGCACTTGGCGCCCCGCGTTCGACATCGGACAATTATTTATGGGAACCGACCCCGACCAAGTCCGTTATCCCACCGAACACACGAGGTCTTGCTGAAGACATCAAGAATGGAGGTTAGTCATGAAGAAGATCGTTTGGGCCAGTCTGCTTGCTGGTTTTCTCTCCCTCGGCCTGTCCGCCTGCTACGACCAGGACGGCCCGATGGAACAGATGGGCGAGGCCGCCGATGAGGCGGTGAACGACACCAAGCGCGCCGTTAAGGACGCTGCCGACTAAGCCCACTCTCCTTCCCCGCGTCTTTTGCTCAGCCGCCGTGCCCCAACACGGCGGCTGACGCATTTTCGGCGGCGAATAATTTTTCGGAAGCAAGGGATATGCGGGAACCGCCGTTCGGACGAAGCGTTCCCCTGCAAGAATGCAACAGCTAGGAGATAGAGCCATGCGTAAGCTTGCTACCGCTGCCCTGGTTACCGCCGGCCTCACCCTGAGCGCCTGCTCGGGCATGAACAGCACCCAGCAGAGCACCCTGTCCGGCGGCGCCATCGGCGCCGGCGTCGGCGCGGCCGGTGCCGCGGTGACGGGCGGCTGTCTGGCATGCGGTGCAGCGATCGGCGGCGCCGTCGGCGCCGGCACCGGCTATATCATCGACGAGTCGAAGAAGGACTGAGCCTGGCGCGGCAGCACGCGGGCCGCACAGGATACCGACGTCCCGAGGGGCGTGCGGCAGGAATAGGGGAAGGGACGCAGGTCTCTTCCCCTTATTTTTTGTCTTCCGGAAAATGCAGATAATCGTCGGAGAATTCGCTGATCTCGCGCAGACGCTCGAGATCCAGCAGACGCACGGAGTTCCGCTCCATGGCGATCAGTCCGCCGCGCACCAGATCGCGCAGGACCCGGTTGGTGTGGATCATGCTGATGCCGAGAGAGTCCGCCAGATCCTCCTGCGTGAGCGGGAGCTGAAACTGCTCCCCTGGCCGCACAAGGTCGACAACCTGCAGCCGGCGGTGGATCTCGCAGAGCAGATGCGCCGCCCGCTGACGGGCGCTGCGCCGGCCGAGCGACAGCAGACGCTCCGATACCACCCCCTCCTCCTGCGCCGCCGTCCAGGCCAGCGCCACGGCCAGCTGCGGCTGATTGTTCAGCAGATCAGAGAACGGTCGGATCGGGATCGAAAACGCGTCGATCGCCGTGTGGGCCTGGATATGGACCTCGGCCTTGTCGAACAGCGCCGCGTTGAAGCACAGGATGTCGCCCGGAATGGCAAAATTGATGATCTGCCGCGCGCCGTTGCTGGTCAGCTTGGACCGCGTCGCCCAGCCGTCGACGATCAGGTAGACGGACCGAAAATCCTGACCCGGCTGGACGATATAATCGCCTTTGGCGAACCGCGCCTTGTCCGTGCACACCACCGAGAACGCCGACCGCATGACGTCGTTGACAGCGATCATCCCGGACAATTTACGGAACAGGTATTCGGTCATGATATTCAACTGCTTGCCCGCTTTGTCGGTGACCATGGCGTTGTGCCCTATGGAATAAAGCCCTTTCGAAAAGCGCCTATACATTAACCCATGATGAAGATCTGGCACCTAAATACAGGTACTAAGTCTGTATGGACGATCAAATCTGGACTGACTTGAGACGAACTGGCCCCACGCCGGAAGGATCAGATAATACTATGACGGAAGGGATACAAACTCGCGGCAAACGCACTGAACGTCTGCAGATCATGCTCAACGACGACGAATTGGGCGAAATCGAAGATTGGCGATTCATACACCGGGTCAACTCCCGGTCAAGCGCCATTCGTATGCTCATCAGGCTCGGCCTGGATGCATCCAAGCAAGGCGTGAAACCTGCAGAGGAACTCCCTTTGGGTCGGCCCAAGGCCTGATTCGCCGCTGCGACGCATCGGGCGCCGCAGGAGCCGCCGTTCAGAACTCGCTGTTCAGCGAATGACACGACAAAGCCCCCGCCGTCGCCGGCGGGGGCTTCGCTTTATGGGCAGGCCGAAATGTCGGTCGCCAGCGCCTACTGCGTCAGCGCCGCAGATTGGTCGATCATCTTCGTCACCTGACCGCGGGCGATGATCTCGACCCGGCGGTTACGCGGTTCGCGGACACCGTCGGCGGTCGGCACCGCCAAATCGGATTCGCCCTCGGCTTCGATCTCCAGGTCCCTGTAGTCGCCGACGGTCATGCCCTGGCGCTCCAGCGCGGCCCGCACCGAGGCGGCCCGATCCTTCGACAGGTTGACGTTGTAGTCCTGCGGGCCCGTCGTATCGGCGTGGCCGGCGATGTACAGCGTAACCACCGGCTGGATCTTCTTCATCTCGCCGACGAAGCTGTCGATCTTGGCCTGGGCCTGTCCGGTCAAGGTCGACTTGTCGAACTCGAAATACACCGTCTCCCGGGCGATCTCGTCCTGCACCACGGCCACGGCCGGGGCCGGCTCCGGCGCCACCGCAAGCTTCAGATCGGCCAGCGCCGTCACATAGGCATCGCGGCAGGCCGCGATATGCGCCGGCTGATGGCCCTCTTCCTGCTGCTCGACCCAGCAATCGTACTTCGCTTGGGCGACGGCCGCCTCGTGCGGCGCACTGCTGCGCGCGCCGTTGTCGAGGATTCTGAGCAGTTCGGCCCGGGCCAATTCCAGTTCGCGCAGATGCTCCGTACTCTCGATGTCCCACTCCGCCGGCGTATAGGGCAGCGGCGTCTTGCCGTTGGCGGCCATGTTGCCCTTGGTGGCGTGGTTCTCGGCATCGATCCAGTCGTACATCTCGTCCGCCTCGAACAGGGCGATCTTCTTGTACTCCTGAGCCAGTTGCTCGTTGAACGAGGTACCGGTCGGCGTCCGGTCCCGGATCTCGGCGACGTCGTTGAAGATAAGGCCGGCCGTCGCGGGCGTGCTGATCAGCGCAGCCAGCACGAATGGCGTCGACCTGCGAAGAAGGGTTTTCATAGTCATGCGTGTCTCCTGTTTCTGAGATGGAAACAGGACCCGCCTCAACGGCTGCGCCCTATGCGCCCTCCGATGAACGATATCGGGTCCCGCATGGCACGATCGGTATGGGTTCCAACCGCCCCCATGTCCCGACAACGGCTCACCCAAACGGCAGTTCCAAAATCGGTCGATCCTTTCGACGAGCGGCGCCGTCTGTCCCTGGCCCCAAGCCGGGCGACACGGTGGGAAGACTCGGCCGAACGGGCTCGCCCGCGACCCGGCGCGGTGTGTCGCGTTTATATAATGCAGAAGCCCGCAACCGTGCCGTCCGGCGGGGCGGATGCCGGCACATCGGCACATTTTTTGTCGGTCCTTTTGCGGAACCGTTCATTTGAACAGGCGTTTACCGGTCACAACAACTCAATGCGTTGGATCCGTTCGGTCGCCAGCGCTGACTGAAAAATGGAGACGAAAATGCTTGGTTGGAGTCTGATGTTTCTCGTGCTGGCGATCATTGCCGGCGTGTTCGGTTTCGGCGGCGTCGCGGCCGCTTCCGCGGATATCGCGCAGATCCTCTTCGTGGTCTTCCTCGTGCTGCTGGTGATCAGCGCCGTGGCCGGCGCCATCCGCGGCCGCCGACCCATGTGACGCTCACCTGCGAGACACTGCTACAACGACGATGCCCAGCTCGCAGAGCTGGGCATCGGTCTTTTTGGACATACGAATAGTCCGGAATATCGGGGACGATCGTTATTCCTCGATCGGAATAGCCCGATATTCCGTTGATTTCATGTCTCTGGGGTCCGGCATGTCGACAGCTTCGTCGATCGCATCCTCATAGAGCATGCCGCGCCTGATCAGTTCGCGGATCGCGGCAGCGCGCGTCGGGATACGATTATCGAAGCGCCAATCGTCGATCCTGGTCAGCTCTTCGTCGTCCAGCATGAGCTGAAGCCGCTCAGTACGACGACCAGACTTTTGTTCTTCACCCATCGGGTTCTCCATGGTGCCAGGCCTCGCCACACCATCCAAGTCGTCGGATCCGCGGCCCAGATGCTTGGAACCGGGGATCGAAATCATCCGATTTTGAGCACTAACACCATTTAGATCCGACAGATAGCGCCTACGAGGCGGCCGATAGGCCAATCATATACTCATAGTGCGCCTCTTACTCAACAGCCGTCATCTGTGTCAAATGACACAATGGCTTTAAATGATCATTCACCCCAAACCGCCCAACCAACCCCTCCCGCTCATAGTGAGCCGAATAATCATAATGATTACGAGCCGCCTTTTCTGCCCGTCCCTCATGTTGCTGCAAATGCCTCCATTATATAAACCGCCCAAATGGGGCTTTATGCTTTAGAGTGGGCAGCGGATTTAATTGAACCGGAGCTCAATAAGTACTTTATTGCTATTCATCGAAACGAATTCAGGTGACCGAGATGAGTCCGAACGTGGCCAAAGAGATCGAACAGCTGCTCCCCACCCTGCGCCGCTTTGCGCGGTCGCTGACCCGGGACGCCGCCCGTGCCGACGATCTGGTCCAGGACACCGTCGAACGCGCGCTGAAGCGCATCGACAGCTTCGAGGAAGGATCCAACCTCAAGGCCTGGATGTTCACGATCATGCGCAATCACTTCATCTCCGAGTGCCGCCGCCCGCGTCCGGTGGCCGGTTCGGAGGAACTGGACTCCGGCAAGTACGAGCAGTCCATCCCCGGCGCCCAGCAGGACACCGTGGAGCTCAAGGAGTTCATGGCGGCTTTCTCCAATCTGGATAAGGGCGATCAGGAACTGCTGATCCTCGCCGGCCTGGAGAACGTGCCGTACCCGGACATCGCCAACATGCTCGACGTCGCCGTCGGCACGGTGAAGTCCCGCGTTGCCCGCGCCCGCATGCGTCTTCGTGAGCTGCATGTCGGCGGCGCCCATCTGTCCTCTACGCCTGCATACGTCTCGTCCATGCGCTCTCGCAACGGCGTCGCCGCCCACCACGCCGGTGTCGCCTGAGGCCTCACCCGCGCACGGAACGGCAACAACGTCTTTGATCAGGAGATAGAGAAATGAAAACGGCTATGGAGCACACCACCGCCATCCCAGCGAACAATCCGGCCCTGCAGCGGATGGCCCTTATGATCGGCTGCGCGTTCGCGACCACCCTGTGGGCGCAACTGCTTCTCGTCGTGGCGGGGGGCTGAGGACATGCGGATCCGTTCCATAGCTATTGTCACCGGTATCGCCCTGGTCGCCCTGATCGCCATGCCTGCCACTCTTCTGGGCGGCGCGATCCTCGCCCAGTCCTACGCGCCGGAGAGCCTGAGATTCGCGGTGCACACCGCCACTGTCGTCACCGAGGACGGCCTGGACGCGGCGGAAATCGAAACCGCCTGGGCCAGCGTGCGGAATACGATGGACCTGAACCCGGTCAATGTCGCGGTAGCCGAAGAGCTCGGCTTCGAGTCCGCCGAGATCCAGGCTCCGCGCTGACCCCCGCCCCGGGCGTCGCGCCGCATCAACCGATCTATCCGACAGGGATCTCGGACCGAGAGCCCTGTCGCGCGTTACGCCTGACGCACAGCCGACAGAAACGCCTATACACCAGAGAAACGGCCTTCAATGACTGTTCCGGCCGCCCTCAGGCAGCTTCCTCTCCCGCCGCTCAACGACTCGAAGCCGATGGACGCGATGGAAACGACACTGGGGGTTGAGACACGGCAAGATCCAGCGGAAGAGACGTCGGCAGAGACGGTCACCCCGCTGATCGCGGCGAGCGAAGCCTATCCCGCCCTCGAAGAACGGATCTTCGACGCCAAGCGCGAGGTGCTCCTCGGATTCCGTATTTTCGATCCGACAACCAGACTGCGCTCCCAGCGGGTCACGGACTCGGGCCTGACGACCTGGGCAGACCTGATCGCCGACGTGTCGTCGCGGGGCGTCGATGTGCGGATCCTGCTCACCGATTTCGAGCCCACCGTCGCCACCGATCTTCACAAGCTGACCTGGGCCTCCGTGCGCGGCTTTCATACGGCCCGCATCGACGCCGGCGACGACGGGGACCCGCGCCCGGGTCTGCAGGTGATCGCCGCGCTGCACGAGGCCAAGGTCGGCAAGATGTTGCGCTGGGTATTCTGGCCGCTGGTTTGGTATCGGGTCCGCCGTCTGGCCACGATCCAGGGCGTCCGTCCCGAGACCCTGCTGGCGGAGGCGCCCGGCCTCGCGCCGCTGCTGGGAACCCGCAATCCCAGCGCTCTCCTGCCCCGTTTCGGGACTCCCCCGCGCCTGCGACCGGCCACCTATCATCAGAAGCTCGCCATCGTCGACGGCACGTACGCCGTGATCGGCGGGCTGGACATCAACGAGCGGCGCTACGACACGCCGGCCCACGATCTTCCGTCCGATGAAACCTGGCACGATGTCAGCCTGGGCATCACCGGTCCGGTTTGCGACGACGCGCGGGACCATTTCATCGATTGCTGGAACCGGGAGGTGAAGCCGTTCAACCAGCGGGTCAAGCGCCTGCGCCGGTTCGTGCGCAATATGCCTGCCCTGGTGGAGCGGATGGACGTGCCGGACACGTCGGCCCGCCCGCAGCGCGTCGACGACCGCCGATTGCGCTTCATCCGCACGGTGTCCCGCCAGCGCCGCACGCTCACGGAATTCGGCCCCCGACCGGCGATCATGGAGATCGAGCAGGCGCATATCGACGCCATCCGCCAGGCGGAGGGCATGATCTACATCGAGACCCAGTTCCTGCGGTCGCGGAGCATCGTCCTGGAACTGGTGGCGGCCGCACACCGCCAGCCCGACCTGCGTCTGATCCTTCTGCTGCCGTCGGCGCCGCAGGAGGTGCTGTACGAAGACGCCACGGAGCCGCCGCATCGGCACGGCGAATGGCTGCAGATCCAGTGCCTGGAGGCGATCCGGCAAGCGTTCGGCGAGCGTGCGGCGTTCTATTCGTTGGTGAACCGGTATCAGGAGCTGGAGACGGACGACCGCCGGACGATCGACGGGCACCCGGTCATCTATATTCACTCCAAGGTCTTCATCGTCGACCACCGCCTGGCGATGATCAGCTCAGCCAACCTCAACGGCCGAAGCCTGCGCTGGGACACCGAGGCCGGGGTGGTGTGGAACGACGCCGAAGAGGTCCGCGCCTTCGAACAGCGGCTGTGGGATTACCATCTGGGCTCCGTCTTCGCGGGCCGGCGCATTGCCGGCCGCAATGAAGAGCTTTTCGATCTGTGGAAGGAGGCAGCGACCGGCGGGCCGGCTGAGGCGGAACGGCGCCCGTATATCGCCGACTTTCCGTTCGAAGAGGGTCGGGCCTTTGCCAGAAAATCGTGGTTCGTCCCGGACGATCTCGTTTGATCCGACGACGAAAAATACGCGCCGAAGCGCGTATTCCCGAGAATTCCTATGTCCGAAGTGCACCCTGACCCGATGTGGCGTCGGCGGGACGCGGCGCGAACGGCTCAGCGCGTAGACCGCAGCCCGTCAGTTCCGACCCTGGTGATGGCCGCGGACGAGATCGAGCAGCCGTTGAGGCACCGGCTCGTCCGTCATCGGGTCGAGTGCCCGGTGCAGAAGGGCATTCTGCGCCATGAACGCGCCCAGCGTTTCCGCACATCGATCATCCTGCAGATCGAGCTCTTCGATCGCTTCGGCCAGATCGCCATCCGCCTGCCCATCCACGAACGCAGATAGATCTTCGATCGTGATGACATCCAGCAGGGTGGGCATCTCATGATCTCCGTTTCGCGACAATGACATACTGAATCTCACTCTGTTGCACGACTAAAGAACGTCCAACCGCGAGTATGGTTCCTAAAATTACATCGACTTTGAAAATATTCCAGGGAGATTCAACATCTTAAGATCTTAACCCTGACTGTTAACTTTTGGTGCACCAGAGAGCCCGTCAATTCTTCCGCCACGGCATGCCAGCGACCGGCCGCCCGAGCCCAGCCTGCCGCGGCGTGACCGGGAGCGTACCGGCCTTTTCAAGTTGCCGCCGGCCAGCTCGTCCAATGCGGCCTTCGCGGCCTCATAGCTCGCCACCATGGTGTTGCGCGCCTCGACACTTCGAGTGTCACCGGTACTTCGCTGTACTGCTTCTCGGTGTAGTCGAAGATGTCCGGGCTGAGGTCCTCCGCTGGAGAATGGTCGGGGCTCAGTTCGGCGATCATCCCCGACGGGCGACGGCCTCGCAGCGGATCGTGAACCATACCGACCGATGGGGCATGCAGCGGTCAGGAGTAGACGGCGACCTCGATGAGGTTCCGGTCGGGGTCGTAGAAATAGACCGACGTCATCGGGCCCAGCGCGCCGATCTGGGGTACCGGGCCCTTGGCGATCTCCACCTCGCAGGCCGCGAGATGGGCGATCACGTCATCGATCGGGCTGGTGGTGATCAGGCAGATGTCGAGGCTGCCGGGCGCGTCGTTGTCCACGCTCCACCAATGCTCTGTGCCGGTCGGCCGCACGTTGAATTTCTGCCGGCCGTACTTCAGGGCGACATGGGTGTGGTCCCCATAGGCGAACTCCTCGCGCTGCAGCCCGAGAACCCGCTGGTACCAGGCAACCGTCGTCTCCAGGTCGCGGCAGTTGATGACGATGTGGTCGACCCGGTCGATCTCGAAGCCCATGGCGTCCTTCCCCTCGGTTGCTTGGCCGCGCTTCGGCGGTTCATGGGGCGAGACTCGCCTGCCTGTGGCGTTCGCGCAAGGTGGCAGCCGAGCCCCGCACCACCTCCGCCACCTGGCCGAGCTGCGGGGCAAGCGGGCTGGTCTTGCGCCAGATCATGCCGACGCTGCGCGAGGGCTGCGGCTCGTCGAACCGGGCGATCGACACCGAGGCGGAACGCGTCTCCACATCCGCCGCCATCTCCGGGATCAGGGTGACGCCGATCCCCGATCCGACCATCTGGACCAGGGTGGACAGCGAACTGCCGTCCAGAGTCTCGCGCGGCAGGGTCGAGCGGATATTGCAGAAGGACAGCGCCTGGTCGCGGAAGCAATGCCCCTCCTCCAGCAGCAGCAGCCGCATTTCCCGCAGGCTTGCGGGACTCGGCACCGGATCGTCTGCGGCATCGCTGTGCCGGACCAGCAGGAACGTCTCCGAGAACAGGGTGACCTCCGTGAACGCAGGCTCGGAGACCGGCAGCGCGACGACCGCCGCGTCGATCCGGCCGTCCGACAGCTCCTGCAGCAGACGCGGGGTCAGGCTCTCGCGCACATGAAGATCGAGGCCGGGATGACGCTCGGTCAGGTCGCCGATCAGCGAGGGCAGCAGGTAGGGCGCGATGGTCGGGATGATGCCGAGACGCAGGCGCCCGATCAGCCCCTCGCGCGCCGCCCGCGCCATGTCTCCCAACTCTTCGGCAGACCTCAGCAGGTCGCGGACCCGCAGCGAAAACTCCTCGCCAAAGCTGGTCAGCCGCACCTTGCGGGCACTGCGGTCCAGCAGCGAAACCCCGAGGGTCTCCTCCAGCTCCTTGATCTGCATCGACATCGCCGGTTGGGAGATCGCGCAGCTCTCCGCCGCCCGCCCGAAATGGCCGGTGCGGGTGACGGCGTCGAAGTAGCGGAGCTGTTTCAGGGTGATGTTTATCATAAGCACAGCTTATCAAAGCGATCAGTAAATGAGAATTCCTCGGATCATTCAGTTTGGATAGATTCTAAATTAGCGATGACGCGGGGCCTGTCGGGTTCTACGATGGAGTTGGGTGGACGGACGAACCGTCGGCCTCTCTCGGACCCTGAACCGTCGCGAACGCCTATGACGCTTTCTGTCTGGCGCGCGCCGTGGCGGTGCCCCGCGGAGAGACAACCCGAATTGCGATACTGGGAGGTAGTAATGGACGGCAGTAACAAGTCAGGCGGATGCCCCTTCATGCACGGGCACACGCTGGCCTCTGCGGTGAGCAACCGCGACTGGTGGCCGAACCAGCTCAATCTGAAGATCCTGCACCAGAATCCGCCGATGTCGGACCCGCTCGGCGAGGACTTCAACTATGCGGAGGCCTTCAATGCGGTCGACTACGACGGGCTGAAGAAGGACCTTACCGCCCTGATGACCGAGTCCCAGGACTGGTGGCCGGCCGATTACGGGCACTACGGCGGACTGTTCATCCGCATGGCCTGGCACAGCGCCGGCACCTACCGCACGGGCGACGGCCGCGGCGGCGCCTCCTCGGGTACCCAGCGCTTCGCCCCGCTGAACAGCTGGCCGGATAACGGCAACCTGGACAAGGCGCGCCGCCTGCTCTGGCCGATCAAGCAGAAATACGGCAATGCCATCTCCTGGGCCGACCTGATGATCCTGGCCGGCAACGTCGCGCTGGAATCCATGGGCTTCAAGACCTTCGGGTTCGGCGGCGGCCGCGAGGATATCTTCGAGCCGGAAGAGGACATCTACTGGGGTCGCGAGACCGAGTGGTTGGCAACCTCCGACAAGGAGAACAGCCGCTACTCCGGCGACCGCATGCTGGAGAACCCGCTCGCCGCGGTGCAGATGGGCCTGATCTACGTCAACCCGGAAGGCCCGGACGGCAACCCAGATCCGCTGGCTTCGGCCAAGGACATCCGCGAGACCTTCGCGCGCATGGCCATGAACGATGAGGAGACCGTCGCCCTGGTGGCCGGCGGCCACACCTTCGGCAAGTGCCACGGGGCCGGTGATCCGTCGCTGGTCGGTGCCGAGCCGGAAGGCGGCGACATCATCGACCAGGGTCTCGGCTGGAAGAACGGCTTCGAGTCCGGCATCGGCGCGCATACCACCACCTCCGGTCTCGAAGGGGCGTGGACGCCGAACCCGACCCAGTGGGACATGGGCTATTTCGACATGCTGTTCGGCTACGAGTGGGAGCTGACCAAGAGCCCCGCCGGCGCCAACCAGTGGGCCCCGAAGAACGTCGCCGAGAAGGACATGGCGCCGGATGCCCATGATCCCTCCAAGAAGGTCCCGACCATGATGTCCACCGCCGACATGGCGATGCGCATGGACCCGACCTACGAGAAGATCTCGCGGCGCTTCCACGCCAATCCGGACGAGTTCGCCGACGCTTTCGCCCGCGCCTGGTTCAAGCTGACCCACCGCGACATGGGTCCGCGCGTCCGCTACCTCGGCCCGGAGGTCCCGAGCGAGGTGCTGATCTGGCAGGATCCGGTGCCGGATGTCGATCACCCGCTGGTGGACGACAAGGACGTGGCCGACATCAAGGCGAAGGTCCTGGCCTCCGGCATCCCGGCGGCCGACCTGATCTCGGCGGCCTGGAACTCGGCCGCCACGTTCCGCGGTTCCGACAAGCGGGGCGGCGCCAACGGCGCCCGCATCCGCCTCGCCCCGCAGAAGGACTGGGAAGCCAACGAGCCGGTCAAGCTCTCCGCCACCCTGGAGAAGCTGGAAAGCCTGCGGACGTCCATCAACGGCGGTCTGTCGGGCGGCAAGAAGATCTCGCTCGCCGACCTGATCGTGCTGGCGGGATCGGCCGCGGTGGAAGACGCCGCCAAGAAGGCGGGTCACGACGTGAAGGTCCCCTTCGCGCCGGGCCGCACCGACGCCAGCCAGGAGCAAACCGACGCCGAGGCCTTCGAGCCGCTGGAGCCGGTGGCCGACGGGTTCCGCAACTACCACCCGCGCAAGTACAGCGTGGCGGATGAGGAACTGATGGTCGATCGGGCCCAGCTCCTCGGCCTCAGCGCGCCGGAAATGACCGTGCTGGTCGGCGGTATGCGGGCGCTGAACGCCAATTACGGCGGGTCGAACCTGGGTGTCCTCACCGACAAGCCGGGCACGCTCACGAACGACTTCTTCGTCAACCTGCTGAACATGCGCACCGTGTGGTCGGCGGCGAACGAGGACGAGACGGAGTTCGAGGGCCGCGACCGCACCAGCGGCGCGCTGAAGTGGAAGGCGTCCCGCGCCGATCTGGTGTTCGGCTCCAACTCGCAGCTCCGGGCCGTCGCCGAGGTCTATGCCCAGGAAGACGCCAAGGCGAAGTTCGCCAAGGACTTCGTGAAGGCCTGGACCAAGGTCATGAACGCGGACCGGTTCGACCTCGCCTGATCGCGGTCGCACTGACCTGAGCAGATCCAAGGGGGCGGCGTCTCGACAGAGGCGCCGCCCTTTTGCGTTCGGGAACCGGGTCCGCGACAACCCGTTCCCCAACAGACCCTAATCCCTCCACACGACCATGAGGAAACCGATGACCGACCGGATCGTCTGGAAATTCACCCCCGTCGCCCATGCCGAGGATCCGCGCTGGCTCAACCGGGAGATCGCGCAGACCCTGTTCGTGGAAGCCCCGACCTCCGGCGAGGCGATCGTCGCCGCCACCGCCTGGGACAGCCGCAACGTGACCGGCCATGTCGGCAACGAGAGCGCCCACAACCACAGCGCCTTCGCCGACGAGAAGCTGTACCGGATCGACCGGGCCGGCACGGAGGAGGCTGCCAAACTCGATTCCGCTTCCGGGCCGGTCTGGTCCGGTGGTGAGGCGCTGGTGCTGGACAATCAGACCAACTGACCTCCCGGCGCCGGTAGCTTTCCTTCAAATCCCCTACGACGAATACGGGAACATAGGCGACAGAAAAGCCGATATCGCCCCTCTCCCAGAGCCACAAATTTGGCCCAACTTCCGAAACTAATCTGTTAATATACAAATGAAATAACAGTGCATTAGGAAGCGCCGACATATCGATGGCGGACTCTCTTTCCCTTCGCCCCACCCAAGCGCGACGTCTGTCCCGTGAGGAGAAGGCGCGCGAGACCTACAGACTGCTTCTGGAAGCCGCGGCGCAGGTGGTCGGCACCGACGGTTATGCCGAGGCCTCGATCTCGAAGATTACCCAGCTCGCCGGCGTCGCCCAGGGAACCTTCTACAACTACTTCGAATCCCGCCAGGACGTCTTGAACCGGCTGCTGCCCTATATGGGCCGGCAGATGCTCGACCATATCGCCTCGTCCATGCCGCGCGACCTGACCGGACCGGCGCGCGAGGAGGCACGGCTGCGGGCCTTCTTCGGCTATCTCGACACCCATCCGACCTTCTACCGCATTCTGTACGAGGCCGAGGTCTTCGCGCCCGAGGCTCACGCCGAACATTTCCGGATTCTGGTTGAGGGCTACAAGGCGGCGCTGGGCCGGGCGGTCCGGCGCGGCGAGATCCAAGGGTTCGACGAGAACGAGCTGGAGGCGATCATCTACATGCTGCTGGCCTCGCGGGCCTATATCGCCATGCGCTACGCCCGGGACGGCAACGGCCATACCGGCCCGGTGCCCGAGCATGTGATCCAGGCCTATATGAAGATGCTGCGCCGGGGCCTGTTCTCGGAAGGGTGAGGGCTTCGTCTCCCTGTCACTCCCGTCCCCCACCCGACGTCCTGGACGCGCGAGGCCAACGGCCGAGGGCGATCCAGGATCGTGTCCCCGGCGTCGATCACGGGGTCCTGGATCGCCCCCGGCTTTGGGCCGGGGACGTCCAGGAAGTCGGGTAATACTGGATCGAAAAAAACCGTCAGATCGCCAGGTACCGCTTGGTGACCTCTTCGTTGGCGCGCAGGCCGGCGATGGTGTCGCGGTAGACGATATGTCCCTTGTCGATCACCGCCGCATCCTCGGAGATGCCGAGGCAGAAATGCATGTTCTGCTCGGCCAGGACGATGGTGACGCCGGTCTCCCGCAGGGTGCGGATCAGGTCGCCGATCGCCTGCACGATGATCGGGGCCAGACCCTCCGACGGTTCGTCCAGCAGCAGGACGTCCGGGTTGCCCATCAGGGTGCGCGCGATGGTCAGCATCTGCTGCTCGCCGCCGGACATCAGCCCCGCCTTGCGGTCCTTCATGCGGGCCAGGATCGGGAAGGTGTCGTAGACCCGCTCCAGGGTCCAATCCTCCTGCCCGCGCACCCCCTTCTTCATACCGATGAGAAGGTTGTCCTCCACGCTGTGCATGGAGAACACCTGCCGATCCTCCGGCACGTAGCCGATTCCGGCCCGGGCGATGACATCGGGCCGCGCCCCGGCCAGGTTCTGGCCTTCCATGGCGATGACGCCCTTGCGCGGCTTGGCGATGCCGGCGATGGCCTTCATCGTCGTGCTCTTGCCGGCACCGTTGCGGCCCAGCAGGGCCAGGGTGCGGCCGCGGGTGACCTCCAGATCGACGCCGAACAGGATCTTGGAGGCGCCGTAGAAGACGTCGATATCCTCGACCTTGAGGATCACGTCACCGGCCGTGCTGCCGTTCGTCCCGCCGCTCATTGCGAGGCCTCCGCCGTCGACTCCGATCCCAGATAGGCCTCGACGACCTCCGGATGGCTGCGAATTTCGTCCGCCGTTCCCTGGGCCAGGACCGCGCCGTAGCTCAGCACGGTGATGCCCTGGGCGACCTCGAAGACGATGTCCATGTCATGCTCGATGAAGATGAGCGTCATGCCCCCCTGCTCCCACAGGCGGCGCACGGTCCCGATCATCTGCCAGCGCTCCTCCGGACCCATGCCGGCGGTCGGCTCGTCCAGCATCAGCACCTTCGGCTCGAGCGCAAGCGCCAGACCGATATCCAGCAGCTTCTGGTCGCCGTGGGAGATGTTGGAACTCAGCAGCTTCGCCACCGAGCCCATGCCCAGCAGCTCGATCAGTTCCTCGGTCCGGCGGCGCACATTGGTCGGGGGGAATACCGACAGCAGCGCTTCCGACTCGCGGAAATGCGAGGCCACGGCGCACATCAGCGACTGCTCGACCGTCATGCTCGGGAAGATGCTGGCGATCTGGAAGGCGCGGCCGATGCCCTTGCGCACGATATCGACCGGCGGCTTGCCGGCGATGTTCTCTTCCTCCAGCAGGATCTTCCCGCTGTCCGGCACCAGGTGTCCGGTGACGAGGTTGAAGAGCGTCGTCTTGCCGGCACCGTTCGGACCGATCACGGCACTCAGCGAGCCGGCGGGGAAGTTGAGGGAGACGTCGTTGGTGGCGACCACGCCGCCGAACGACTTGACCACATTCTCGAGGCGCAGCATCAGCGGTTCCCCTGTCGGCGCACGCCGCCATACGGATGCCAGGAGCCGGCGCTGAAGAAGCCGACATCCACCGGAAGCGCGATGCCGGTCACGGCCGACGCTTCATCGGAGGCAAGGAAAGCGACCGCCTTGGCGATCTCCTCCGGCTCGACCATGCGGCCGAGGGTGGAGTTCTCCTCCAGCAGGGTGACGTCGCGATGGCCGCGGTCGATCTGGTCCTGCAGCGCCGGCGTACGGGTATAGCCCGGCTCCACCGTATTGACCCGGATCCCGGCCCTGCCCCATTCGGCGGCAAGGTTCATGGTCATGTTGGTCACCGCCGCCTTGCTCGGCGCATAGGCGTGCAGCGGCACCGAGCGCTCGGCGGTCACCGAGCTGATGGTGACGATGGAGCCGCTGCGGCGCGTCACCATGCGCAGGCCGTAGGCCTTGGCGCAAAGATAGGTGCCGCGCAGGTTCACCGCGATGACGTTGTCGAACAGCTCCTGCGACAGCTCCTCCGGCGGCAGCGGCGGCTGCACGATGCCGGCGGAGGTCACCAGGATGTCGGTCGGACCGACCTCTCGCTCGCTCTTCTCGGCCAGGGCCTCGATGGCGTCGGCGTCGCGTACGTCCACGGCATAACCGACCCCGCCGATCTCGGCCGCGACCTTGGCCGCCGCGTCGGCATTCACGTCGGCGACCACCACGCGCGCCCCGCGCGCCGCCATCACCCGGGCGCAGGCGGCACCGATGCCGCTGGCTCCGCCCGTGACGACCGCGATGCGGTCCTTCAGGCTTCCCACGTCACTCATCATTCACGTCCATTCCGATTTTCCGCCGCCAGACGCGCCTGCTGCTTCTCGACCCACCAATCCTTGACGAAATCGAGAATGCCGCGGCGCAGAACGAGCACGACGAACATGATCACCAGACCGATCACGATCTCGGTGTGCGAGGTGTACATCTGGACCACGTCGTTCAGGATGCGCAGCGCCACCGCGCCGAGCACCGGTCCCAGGAACACGTTCAGGCCACCGAGCATGATCATGAAGATCGCCTCGCCGGACTGCGCCCAGAATGCCCATTCCGGATAGGCGCCGGAGGTGAACAGGGCGAGGATCACGCCGCCGACCGCCGCGATCGAGGACGACACCACGAAGCAGATCAGCTTCACCCGGGTGACGTTCACGCCGAGGAAGGCGGCGCGGGTGGCGTTGTCGCGGATCATGCGCAGGGTGTAGCCGAACGGGCTCTCGGTCATGATCCGCATGATCATCACGCAGACCACGAACAGTACCGCGCAGAAGACGTAGCGGTGATACTGGTCGCCCAGATCGATGCCCAGGAACTCCGGCCGCGGAATGCCGCCCATCAGCCCCTGGTCGCCGCCGGTCAGGTCCACCCAGCTCAGGATCACGCTGTACAGGAACATCTGGAAGGCGAGCGTCAGGAAGGCGAAGTAGATCTCGGTCAGCCGGACGCAGATCGCGCCGATCACCACGGCATAGAGACCGGTTCCGACCACCGCCGCCACCAGGGCCACGGGAACCGATGCGGCGCCCATGGCGCCGGTGAAGGCCGGCGACTGCAGCAGCAGGCCGAAGATATAGCCGCCGAGCGCGAAGAACGCCGCATGGCCGAAGGACACCAGGCCCGTGTAGCCGATCAGCATGTTCAGCGACATGGCGAGCAGGCCGGCGGCGAAGATCGAGGTCAGGAAGTCGCGCGGCCACGCATGCTCGATGCCGAGACCGATGGCGATCAACACGGCAAGGCCGATGGCGGCAATCAGCAGATCGCGCCGGAACTGAACAATGAGGGTCATCGCACCGCTCCCTGGCCCAGCAGCCCGGTCGGCCGGAAGATCAGCACCAGCGCCATGATCATGAACATCGCGCCGTCAACGAAGAGCGGGAAGCCGACGCTGCCGATCGAGCGGGTCAGGCCGAGGATGATCGCGGCCAGGAAGGCGCCCGGGATCGAGCCCATGCCGCCGATAACCGTGACGATGAAGCTCTCCACCAGAATGCCGAGGCCCATCCCGGGGGTCAGCGAGCGCACCGGTGCCGCTAGCGCGCCGGCAACACCGGCCAGCGCACAGCCGAAGCCGAACAACAGCGCGAAGTAGACGTTCACCCGGATGCCGAGGGCCGACACCATCGGCGCGTTCAGCGCCGCGGCCCGCACGATCTTGCCGAACCGGGTCTTGGTGACCAGCAGCACCGATCCGAGGCCGATGGCGACGGCGACGCCGACCAGGAACAGATAGAAGGGCGGGATGAAGCCGCCGGCGAAGCGCAGCGGCGGCAGACGGAACTCGGCCGGGATGCCCATGGCCAGGTATTCCGCGCCCCAGATGATCTTCACCAGATCATCGACGATCAGAATGAAGGCGTAGCAGACCAGGAGCTGCATCAGCAGGTTCTGGCCGTAGACCCGGCTGATGATCAGCCGCTCGAAAAGAATACCGGTAATGCCGGCTCCCACCCCGCCGACCAGGGCCGCCAGGAAGTAGTTTCCGGTGACCACATAGGTCGTATACGCGAGATACGCGCCGACCATGTAGAAGCTGCCATGGGCGAAATTGATGACATGGAGCACGCCGAAGATCAGCGTGACGCCGGACGCCACCAGGAACAGAAGCATGCCGATGATCAGTCCGCTCGTCGCCTGGTTCACCAGGCAGGCAGAGGCCGACAGACAGCTGGCAAGCGCATCTAAATCGAACATAAGGGTCAATCCGCGGATACGAACAGAGACGGGCGCCGGCTTGTGGCCGGCGCCCCGGAAAGTGCCGGGCGGAGGTCAGTCCCCGCCCGGATGCCGCATCAGGCGTACCCGTTGCGCTTCTTCCACTCCGCTTCGTGCTTGTAGATCTCCGACCAGGCGGTCTGGTCGAAGTCCACCACGTACGGCTCGTTCACGATCGTCTTGGAGTAGCCGACCATGTAGTTGACGAGGGTGTGGTCTTCCTCGCGGATGGTCAGCGTGCCGTCGACACCGAACGGCGAGTTGATGGTCAGGCCGGAAGTGGCCTCCGCCATCTTCATCGTGTCGGTGTTGCCGCCGGTCTTCTTCAGCGCCTCGGCGATGAAGTTGATCGCGGCCGCGTTCTGCCACGCCCAGTTGGTCGGCAGCACGTCGGCATTGGCCATGTAGCTCTCGTACCAGGCCTCGTTCTCCGGGGTATCCGGAATGTCCTTGTGGTAGCGGCTACCGGAATACACACCGGCCGGCCGGCTCTTGATGGCCGTCAGCACCGGATAGTCGCCCAGGTTCACCGCGAAGGCCGTGAACTGGTCGAACAGACCGTACAGGCTGGCCTGGTCGAAGAACGCGACAAGGTCGCCGCCCCACAGGCAGGAGTACAGCACTTCCGGCTGGGCGTTCAGCAGCGCGGTCACGTTCTCGGTGTAGTCCGGCTGGAACAGCTTCGGCCAGGTCTCGGTGATGACCTCGGTCTCGGGGGCGAAGAGCTTCACGTACTCCATGAACTCTTCGGTATTGGCGCGGCCGTAGGCGTAGTCCGGGGAGATCGTGGCCCACTTCTTCAGGCCCTTCTCCTTGACCACCTTGGCGGCGACCAGACCGCCGCCGACGGCGTCGTGGATGCCCTGACGGCAGCCACGGAAGACCCAGTCGACCTGGTTCTTCGGGTCGGCGGTGAGCGACGAGGTCTCGGAGTTGGTATGGATGCAGTACTGCTTCATGTCCCGCACCACCTCGTTGACGGCGAAGGATGCGCCCGAGGCTTCTGCGTCGATGATGATCTCGCAGCCTTCGTTGTTCACGAGGTCGCGGGTCATGCGCGCCGCTTCGTCCGGCTTGCCGCGGGAATCGCGGAAGACCGGCTCCAGCGTGCGGCCTTCGATGCCGCCCGCCTCGTTGATCTTGCGGACTTCGTTCTTGATCGCGGCGACCGAGGACTCGCCGAGAATGGCGACGCGGCCGGACAGGATGGTCGGCACGCCGATCTTGATCGGGGTGTTCGCGGCCTTCAGATAGGCCGGGAAGCCGGTGATGCCGGTACCCACGGCGGCAGCCGCAGCGGCGCCTTTCAGGACGGTGCGCCGATCGAGGCCCCGGCGCGGGCTGGAGTGCGACTTCTTCATTGCGATCCTCACTTGATGACGACCCTCTTGCTTCACGACACGTGGCGAGGGTTCGGATTTTTATGATGGTCTATTCGCCCGGAGCATGGTTACCCCGCGCTCCCAATGTCAAGATAATGAATAGTGAGTCATTGATCATTTCATCGGGTGAAACTGTTCTGTCTTTCTACCGGCTGGCGGTTCTGATTTTCCACCGGCGAGCCATGCCGATCTCCCCTTGGGCGAAGGGTGTCAGGGTGTCGGCGACGGGTGCTCCGCCACGCCATGGTCGCGCAGACGCTCGCAGAGCAGGTCGATGCGATCACCGCCCCAAAACAACTCACCCTGGAACACGAACATCGGCACCCCGAACACGCCCATCACCTCGGCCTCGGTGATGACGGCGTCCATCTCCGCCCGACCGGGCCCTTCCACATAAGCCTCATAGGCTTGCACGTCGCCGCCGAGTTCGCCGACCACGGCCGACATCTCGGCCAGCACGTCCAGGTCCAGTTCCCGCTTCCAGAACCGCTCGAACACCGCGTCGTTATAGGCGCGGAAGAATCCCTCGCGCTGGGCGAAGAGCATGCCGGCATTGGCGTAATAGCCGTTATAGACCCGTGCCGGCCCCTTCAGCGTCAGGCCCTGCTTGTTGGCGTAGCGCCGGGCGTCCATGTAGGAATAGCGCACCCGCCGCCAGGAATGCTCGGTGCGGGTTTCAACCGCACCAAGATATTCCTCGATCCGCAGGGTGTACGGGCGCCACTCCAGGGCGACGTCGAACCGGTCCTCCAGCGCATAGGTCGGCCGCACCGCCACGAAGGCGTAGGGGCTCTTGTAGTCGGTGTAGACCCGGATGACGGGCTTGGTCATGACGGCAGTCCTTCAAATTTCGACGGGGAGGAACCGCGACGGTCGCCGCCCCGATCCCAGCAGTCGGGAGTGAGGCCGGTCGCGCGGAGCACGTGTTTTTCGACCTTGGCGGTCGGCGTCTTCGGCAGCGCGTCCACCGCGCGGATGTAGCGCGGGATCATGAAGGCGGGCAGGCGCGGCTCGAGGAAGGCGACGATCGCCGCAGGATCGATCCGCCGCCCCTCGACCGGCGCCAGCACGGCCAGCACCTCGTCCTCGGTGACGTCGCTCGGCACCGCGACCACCGCGGCTTCGCGCACGTCCGGATGGGCGAGGATCTCCACCTCCACCTCGTACGAGGAGATGTTCTCGCCGCGCCGCCGGATCGCGTCCTTCAGGCGGTCGACGAACTGGTAGTCGCCGTCGGCATCGCGCACGAACATGTCGCCCGTATGGAACCAGCCGTTGCGCCAGGCTGCCGCCGTCGCTTCGGGCCGGCCGTGATATCCGTGGGTCATGGTCCAGGGATCGTCGGTGCGGATGATCAGCTCGCCCGGCGCGCCGTCGGCCACGGCCAAGTCGTTGGCATCGACCAGCCGCACCTCCACGCCGGCGCGCGGCCGCCCGCAGATGTTCGGCTTGGCCGGATTGGCGCCGGAGATCAGCGGCGTGCTGATCTCGGTCATGTTGAACAGGGTGAACACGTCGACGCCGAACCGCTCCCGGAACGGCGGGCCGGCCTGGCCGAGAGGCACGATCATCACCGCGCGCAGCGGGTGGTCGCGGTCGTCGTCGCGCGGCGGCTGCTTCAGCAGGAAGGTCGCCATCGCACCGAGCAGGAAGACGCAGGTCACCTCCATCCGCCGCACCGCCGGCCAGAAATCGTCGGTGCGGAACCGCTCCACCACCGCGATCGATGCGCCGACGCACAAAGCCATCGAGGCGATGAAGGCGCCGCCGATATGGAAGATCGGCATGTGCAGCAGGTGCCGGTCGTCGGCCCGGGTGCAGGTCCAGGTCTCCGGGTTCATCGCCGTGTAGCAGTGGAGATAGGATGACAGCACCCCCTTCGACCGGCCGGTGGTGCCGGAGGTGAAGATGATCGACTGGGTGTCCCAGGGCGCGATGGGGGTCGCCAGGGGCTCGGGCCCGCCCCCCTCCCCCAGCAGCACCGCCTCGCCATGCAGGGTGAGCCCGTCGGGCGCGTCGCTTCCCGGCTCCGGTGACGCGACCACGATGCGGGTCAACGCGCCGGTCGGGACCTCCAGCAGCCGGTCGAGGCAGTCCGGATGCACCACCGCGATGGCCGCACCGGAATCCGCGACCACATGCTCCAGGATCGCCCCGCGATAGGCCGGGTTCACCGGCACCGAGACCGCGCCGAGATAGTTCGCGGCGAACATCGCCCGCAGACCGAGCGCGCCGTTCGGCATCATCACCAGAACCGCGTCTCCCCGCTCCACGCCCAGCCGCTGCAGCCCGGCGGCGGTGGCGCGCACCCGGGCCAGGGTCTCGGCGAAAGTCCAGCGCCCGCCGTCCTCGAAGACCGCATAGACGTCGTCGCCGCGCTCCGCCGCATGGCGTTCGAGCGCGTAGCGCAGGACACAAGTCTCGGCGGACGGCGGAACGCGCGTCACGGGTGTCTCCTCCTCTTACGGCCCGGGATGTCGTGGCGCGTCCCTTCGGGCCAGATCAGTCCCCGACCGGCAGCAGCATCGCCGTCACATTGGCGCGCAGGGTTGCGCGGAACCGGGCGACCACCGCCTCCCGGCTCTCTACCGCCAGCATCTGCTGGATGGTCACCGTGGAGGCCTGGAAATGGGTGATCGCGCCGGTCAGGTAGAACGCGACCATCTCCGGATCGCAGGGACCGAACCGGCCCGCCTCCTGACCGGTCCGGATGGCGGCGGCATAGGCCTGGATCAGCGGCAGCAGGTACCAGCGCCGCGCCTTGGCCGCCCGCGACGGGTTCTCCATCAGCTCGCGCAGCAGCAGAGCCGAATAGTCGCCATGGTCCAGCGACCAGTCGAGGAACCGCTCGACCATCGCCACCACACCGTCCAGATCCGCCTCGAACCCGTCCGGGCGGGGCATGTAGGGGGCGATGCTGTCGGCGATGCGTTCCAGCACCTTGCCGTACAGCTTCTCCTTGGAGCCGAAATGGTAGATCAGCGTGGCGATGGAAACGCCGGAAGCGGCCCCGATCTGACGCAGGCCGGTGGCGGCGAAGCCCTGAGTCGCGAACAACCGTTCCGCTGCCTCCAGGCAGCCTTCGCGGGTGTCCGGCGCGCCCTGCGGGCGTCCTGCCTTACGCGCCTGGGCTGTCGCCGCCAAACTCGTCTCCATAATTAATCGATCGATAGATTAAATTGAGCGGAAAAAAGGGTCAACGGCGGAAAGCTCCACCGTTGACCCAGGACAGGGACCCGGCATTGGGGACCGGGCCACAGGGATTGGGTTGTTTGCTCGCCCTCAGGCGTTGACCGCCTCGGCCCGGCTGTCGGCGCGGTCGCGGGAGAGGACGAAGCCCTCGTACCCCTTCCCCGCCACCTCGTCGCAGATCTTGCGGAAGCGGTTCATGCCGCCGGCATAGGGCATGAAGACCCGCGGCTTGCCCGGCACGTTGGCGCCCAGATACCAGGAGTGCCCGGCCTGCGGCAGCAGGGTGGCGTTGGCCACTTCGTTGACGTGGTCGACCCAGCCGGTGACGGCTTCCTCGGTCGGCTCGATCCGATCGATGCCGTCCTTCTCCATCTTCTCGATGCAGTCGGCGACCCATTCCACATGCTGCTCGATGGCGACCGGCATGTTGCAGAGCACCGACGGGCTGCCCGGACCGGTGATGGTGAACAAGTTCGGGAAACCGGCTGCCTGGATGCCCAGATAGGTGCGCGGCCCCGCCTCCCAGGCCTTGTTCAGCGTCACGCCGTCGCGGCCGACGATGCCGAGCTTCAGCAGGGAACCGGTCATGGCGTCGAAGCCGGTGGCGAAGACGATGATGTCGAGTTCGTACTCGCTGTCGGTCGTCTTCACGCCCTTCTCGGTGATCTCGACGATCGGCGTCTCGCGCAGGTTAACCAGGCTGACATTGTCGCGGTTGAAGGCCTGGAAATAGCCGGTGTCGATCGGCGGCCGCTTGGTGGCGAACGGGTGATCGATGGCGGCGAGGTCCTTCGCCTTCTGCGGATCCTTCACGATCTCGCCGATCTTCCCCTTCAGGAAGTCGGCCGCGGTGTCGTTGGCCGCCTTGTCGAACAGCAGATCGTGGAAAGAGGCGCGGAAGCGCAGGCCGCCGACCTCCCAGGCCTTCTCGTAGATCCGGCGGCGCTCCTCGGCGGAGACGTCGAAGACCTTGCGCTCGCTGATCAGGAACGGATGGCCGTTGGTCGAGGCCCGCATGGTCTGGCGGATCTCGTCGATATTCTCCTTCGCCCAGGTCTTGAACTCCGGCGAGAGTGGGTGGTTCTGCGCCGGGATCGAGTAGTTCGCGGTGCGCTGGAAAACGGTGAGGTGCTTGGCGGTCTCGGCGATCACCGGCACCGCCTGGATGCCGGTCGAGCCGGTGCCGATCTGGCCGACCCGCTTGCCGGTGAAGTCCACACCCTCATGCGGCCACTGCCCGGTGTGGTACCACTGGCCCTTGAAGCTGTCGCGACCGGGAATGTTCGGCACGTTGGCGGAGGACAGGCAGCCCACAGCGGTGATCAGGTACTTGGCCGAGACGGTCGCGCCGTCGTCGGTGGAGACCCGCCAGAGATTGGCCTTCTCGTCATAGACCGCGCCGGTCACCTCGGTGTCGAACTGAATGTCGCGCTTCAGGTCGAGCTTGTCGGCGACGAAGTTCAGGTAGCGCACGATCTCCGGCTGCTGCGGATAGCGCTCGGACCATTCCCACTCCTTCAGCAACTCGTCGGAGAAGTAGTAGCTGTAGGAGTGGCTTTCGGAATCGCAGCGCGCGCCCGGATACCGGTTCCAGTACCAGGTCCCGCCGACCCCGTCGCCGCGCTCGATCACCCGGGCGTTCAGGCCGAGGCGGTCGCGCAGCAGGTGGAGCTGGTACATGCCGGAAAAGCCGGCGCCGATGATGACGGCGTCATACTGGGCCGCACCGTCAGTTTTGGCGGCAGAAGTCGATCCGATGGTCATAATTGCTGGTTTCCTCCTCAGGCTTGAGATGAATAATGAACCATCATTCATATTCTCGCAACCCGGCTTCGCATGGGGGCCGGCGCGACCCGGTCGGCTGGGGAGGAACCCGGATCGCAAGGTCAATAACACTTCGGCATAAAAGGATATTGACCAATCGCCAAAATTTTGTGGATACTCATGTATGCATCGTTTGAGTTGAGTCGATCTCCCGGCCCTCGGACTATGATCGGTATTTAGGGAGTACCGGTCAGAGAGCCAAAACGGAGACCGTCCGCCGGCATGAGCGACGCATGGGCGTCCTGTTTGAGGCGCCGCGCCTAGCCGAAGAGTGGGGGCTCTCAGGTTGCGCATGGGATGTCGTCGGATATCCCTGCCCGCCCGTCATTGGGGGATGACGACATGTCGCAACACGCCGCCCTGCCGTCGCTGTCGCTGAGGCCCGGCACCGCGCCGAACGAGGAACTGTTCTGGCACTGGCGGACCGGGATATCGCACTATTTCCGCTCGGTTCCGCTGGTCGATCCGCGTCGGCCCACTCGGGCGCCGGAAGTCCATTTCTTCAACGCCGGCAGCTTCCACTTCTATCATACCGATCTGTCGGAGCAGCAATACGTGCGGGATGCCGCCTGGCTGCGACGCAACGACGATTCCGACCCCGTGGCCCTGCAGCTTTTTCTGCGCGGAACCAATCAGGTCGAGAATGCCGGCCATTCCTTCGTGATGGACCGGGGCGCGGTCACCGCCGTCAACCTGGGATACGAGGTCCACTCGTCCTGCACCGAAGCCGAAGCCCTGACGCTTGCGCTGCCGCGGGCGATGGTGGCCGAACACCTTCCGACGTTGCATGAAACCATCGGAACGCTGTTTCCCCTGGACACAACCCCCGGGCGGCTGCTGGCCGACTTCATGATGTCCCTGCGGGAAACGCTACCCAAGGCCTCGGCGGCCGATGCGCCGCTTCTGTCAAAGGCCCTGTTCGGCCTGCTGCAGGTGCTGGTCGCCGATGGCGAGCCCCATGCCATCGACGCGCGCGACGGCGCTCTGACGGCCGTGCAGCGGTATATCGAAATGAACCTGGGCAATCCGGACCTGGGCGTGGCGAGCATCTGCGCCAAGTACAGGATGTCCCGCGCAACCCTCTACCGGCTGTTTCAGGACAAGGGCGGCGTGCAGGGGTACATCCGGCGCCGGCGGCTGATGGCCTGCTTCCAGGCGCTGAGCAGCGAAAGCCAGATGAAACGCGGAATCTTCGACATCGGGCTGGAATACGGTTTCACCAGCCCGAGCCATTTCACCACCCGCTTCCGCGACGAATTCGGCATGACGCCGAGCGAGGTCCGCGAGTCCGCCCAGGCGCATCACGCCCGGGGCGTGGCCGCGATCCTCACCCCCGCCTCTTCGGACCTGCCGGACGTGGAGCTGATGCGGCGCTGGTCCCTCGAGCTGGGCGATCACGATCGGCACAAACCGGCGAACGACCGGTTCTAACGCCGGTCACTCCGCCGCTTCGGGACGGCGCAGGCTGAATACCTCGGTGACCGCGGCGTAATCCATGTAGCCGCAGCGGGCCAACGCCTGGGCGGCGGCCGTGTCGAACAGCCCGTTCTTCAGGAACGCCTCGTCGATATGCACGCCGACGACCTCGCCCAGGACCATGTAGCGGTTGGTCGGCTCGCCCTGCAGGTTCTTGAGCTGGATGAAGTCGGTGACCTTGCACTCCAGCGCGGCCGGCGAGGCCGCGACCCGCAGCGGACGGACCAGGCGGCACGGCGCGGTCTCCAGGCCGGCCAGCTCGAACTCGTCCACCTCGGCGCCGACCGGGCCGGACGACGCATTCATCTGATGGGCCAGCGGCAGGGTGGACAGGTTGCACACGAACTCGCCGGTGTCGCGGGCATTGGCCGGGCTGTCCTTCAGCCCCTCGCTGGTGAAGCTGACCATCGGCGGGTTGGTGTTGATGGCGCTGAAGAAGCTGTAGGGCGCCAGATTGTTCCGGCCGTCCTTGTCGACGGTCGAGATCCAGCCGATCGGCCGCGGGGCGACGATCGCCTTGAACGGATCGTGCGGCAGGCCGTGCCCACTCTGGGGTTCGTAGAACATCTGGGTCCCTCGATCAGTCGTCGAACATCCGGGTCCGGCTGCGGAACTGCTCCAGCAGGCCCGGCGTCCCGGCGATCAGAGTGTCCGCATGCGGGCCCTTGCGTCCAGGCACGAACGGCACGCCGTCCCCGCCCGCCTCACGCACGATTAGCATGCCGGCCGCCACGTCCCAATCCAGCAGATAAGGATCCCAGGTGGCGTCGAGCCGACCGTCCGCCACATAGGCGAGCTGGATCGCCGCACAACAGTAGTTGCGGGTCTGCGCGCCGGCCTCGATCAGGGCGGTGACGGTGCGATTGAAGATTTCCGGCGCGTGACGCGGCGAATGGCCGATGCCGACCACTGCCTCTTCCAGCCAGGCGGCCCCGGTGACGCGAATGGCGGTGCCATTGCGGAAAGCCCCGCCGCCGGCGGTCGCCCAGAAGGTCTCGCCCGCGTTCGGATCGTGGATCACCCCGACCCGCGCCACCCCGTCCTCGCGATAGGCGATGGAGACGACGAACTGGGGAATGCCGCGCAGAAAGTTCTGGGTCCCGTCGATGGGGTCGACCACCCAGCCCGTGGCACCGTCGCCCCCGGCTTCGTTGTCGCCGGCACCGCCGGTGCCGAATTCCTCGCCCAGCACCCGGTCGTCGGGGAAGTCGCGGGCGATCTCGCCGCGGATCAGTTCCTCCACCTCGCGATCGGCCGCGCTGACCAGATCCTGCGGCCCCTTCGTCTCGATCAGCAGGGCCTCGCGGTTCTCGAAGAACCGGCGGGCCAGGCGGCCCGCTTCCTCGGCGGCGCGGCGGGCCGTCTCAAGCCGCTTGGCGTCGGCATTGGGGGATGCTGCGGACATGGGAACTCCAGCGGGAAATGACGCCAGCGGTTTAGAACCGCCGGCCGCGCGACGCAACGCCCGCGGGTGTGGCCCTCTTATGCGCGGGCACTTTCCTGCTAAGCTGCCGGCTTCCGGATACGCCCTCTCCACAATGGGATATGACCGTGACGACCTCAGCCGCCGCCAAGCCCTCCCTGCGCCTCGAAGACCAGCGTTTCCTGACCGGCAAGGGTCGGTATGTCGACGACCGGCCGGATGCCGGCCATCTCCACGCCCGCTTCGTGCGCGCCGACCTCGCCCATGCGGAGATCCGTGGGATCGACATCTCGGCCGCAGCGGAGATCCCCGGCGTGATCGGCATTTGGACGGGCGCAGATCTCGTGGCCGACGACATCGGCCCGATGCCCTGCAGCGTCGTCGCCGCAACCGTGGAGCCGATCATCATCCCGCCGCACCACGCGCTCGCCGTCGACCGGGTGCGCTATGTGGGCGAGCCGGTGGTGCTGGTCGTGGCCGAGAGCGGCGAGGCCGCCGCCGATGCCACCGAGGCGGTGATGGTCGAGTACGAAGACCTGCCCGCCGTGGTGACGATCGATGCCGCCGAGGCCGGGGACGCGCCGCTGATCTGGCCGCAGGCGCCGGGCAACTGCGCCTATCGGTTCGTGAAGGGCGATGGGGAGGCGGTGGCCACCGCCATGGGCTCCGCCGCCCACGTGGTCGAGCTCGACCTGGACAATCACCGGGTCTCCGCCTTCCCGCTGGAGCCGCGCGCCGCCGTCGCCGAGTATGACGCCGAGAGCGAGCGCTTCACCATGGACCTGACCGGCCAGGGACTGCACGGCATCCGTGGCGATTTGGCCGGCCCGGTCTTCGGCCTGCCGGCCGACCGCTTCCACCTGCGGGCCGACGATGTGGGCGGTGGGTTCGGGCTGAAGAACTTCCTGTTCAGCGAGTGGGTCTGCCTGCTCTGGGCCGCGCGCAGGACGGGACAGCCGGTGCGCTGGCTCGCCACCACCGGGGAGGAACTGGCCGGTTCCATTCACGGCCGGGCGGTCGCCTCCAAGGCCAAGCTCGCCCTCGACGGCGACGGAACCTTCCTGGCGCTGGACGTGGAGATGGTCGCCGATATGGGCGCCTACCTGTCCAGCGGCGGGCCGAACGCCTCCACCAACGCCGCCTCCACCGCCATGGGCGGAGTCTACCGGATCCCGGCGATCCACATGCGCAGCCGCGGCATCTTCACCAACACCGCCCCGGTCGACGCCTATCGCGGCGCCGGCAAGCCGGAGGCGAATTTCGTCATCGAACGGCTGATCGACGCCGCCGCCCGGCGCTGCGGCTTCGACCCGGTCGAACTGCGCCGGCGCAACATCGTGGACACCTTCCCCTATCCCAAGGCGCTCGGCGCGGTGCTCGACTGCGGCCGGTTCCGCGGCAACCTGGACGACGCCGTCGCCCTGGCCGACCGGGACGGGTTCGAGGCGCGGCGCGAGGCGGCCGCCCAGTCCGGCAAACTGCTCGGCCTCGGCATCGCCTGCTTCCTGGAAAGCTCCCGCGGCGCGCCGCAGGAGGAGGTGGAGGTGCGCTTCGCCGCCGACGGCAAGGTCGAGCTGGCGACCGGCACCGAATCCAATGGCCAGGGGCACGAGACCGTCTTCACCCGCCTAGCCGCCGAGCGGCTGGGCCTGCCGATGGACGGCTTCCGGTACGTCCAGGCCGACACCTTCGCCACCCGCACCGGCGCCGGCCACGGCGGCGCGCGGACCATGCACATGGGCGCCGGTACCCTAATGCTCGCGATGGACGCGATGCTGGAGAAGGCCGCCCCCCTCGCCGCCCGGCTCCTGCAGGCCGATCCGGAGGACGTCACCTTCGCGCAAGGCCGGTTCAGCGCCGGGACCGACGACCGCTCGGTCTCCCTGCTGGAGGTCGCCGCCGCCGCGCGTAGCAGCGACGCCTCGCCGGAGACCGGAGAGACAGGCCTCGACACCGCCGTATTCCGAAAGGATGTGCCGTTCACCTTCCCCGGCGGCTGCCACATAGCCGAGGTCGAGATCGAGCCGGAGACCGGCCATGTGACGCTGACCCGCTACATCGCCGTGGACGATTACGGCCGCATCGTCGACCCGCAGCTCACGGAGGGTCAGCTCCATGGCGGCGTGGTCCAGGGCATCGGCCAGGCGCTCGGCGAGCGGATCGCCTACGACGCGGACAGCGGCCAGCTTCTCAGCGGGTCGCTGATGGACTACGCCCTGCCGCGGGCGGTGGACCTGCCGATGTTCGACGTCACCTTCGCCGGCGAGGCGACCACGGCAAATCCGCTGGGGGCGAAGGGCGTGGGCCAGGCCGGCTGCATCGCCGCCCCGCCGGCGGTGATCAACGCCGTCGTGGACGCGCTGTCGCCCCTGGGCGTGGACCACATCCAGATGCCCGCCACCTCGGAGCGGGTGTGGCAGGCAATCGCCGGGCGGGGCGAGCGGCCCAGCGGCGGGACGGCGACATGACAAACGCCGCTCCATTTCTTTTCACTCCCCGGACTTGTTCCGGGGCAAGGCCAGAGCTCTCGTGAACAAAGGATCTGTCACGCTGAGGCCCTGCCCCGGAACAAGTCCGGGGAGTGAAGAGAGCGGAAACCTTGGTGCGATAGGTTAGAGGAAGCGCCCCTCACCCGCCCAACTGCCGGGAGATCGCCGCACAGGTTTCCAGCAGCGGACGCCAGTAGGCCTCCCGGTCGTCCCGCAGGCGGAAGTTCGGCACCGACACGCTGACACTCGCCACCGGCAGTCCCCCCGCATCCCGGATCGCCGCGCCGAAGCAGACGATCCCGGTCTCGTTCTCCTCCTCGTCCGAGCTGTAGCCGAGCCGTCGGGCGGCCGCGATCCGGGCGCGCAGGGCATCGGCATCGGTCACCGACCGGTCCGTCACGGCGGAAAGGGCAAGCCGGCCGATCACCGCCTCCGCCTCGTCCTCCGACAGCGCCGCCAGGAACGCCTTGCCGACCGAACTGGTATGAAACGGCACCCGCGTGCCCACCGTGGAGGCCATGCGGACCAGTTCCGGGCTCTCGACCTTGTCGATATAGACCATCTCGTCGAGCATCCGGACGGCGAGATGCACCGTCTCCCCCGTCCGGTCCCGCAGCGCCTCCAGCCTGTCACGGGCCAGCGGGCGGATGTCCTGCTGGGCCAGCGCCCGGTGGGCGAGACCGATCAGCCGGCTGCCCAGCCCATAGCGCCGGTCGCCGCGCTGGCGGATCAGGCCTTCCGCCTCCAGCGAGGCGAGGATGCGGTACAGGGTCGGCCGGGTGAGGTCGAGCTGGCGTCCGAGTTCGGCCACGCTCGGCCCGGTCGGATGATCCGCCACGCATTGCAGCACCGCCATGCTGCGCGAGAAGCTCTGCGCACCCTGGACCGGCCCCGGCTTCGTCCCCTGCTCCGTCACATCACCCCCAAGGACCGCGCGGCGGGAATTGACACCGCAAGCGTCTGCTGTAAATTCTCATATAGTAGATCAATATCCATAATATGGACAAACTGAGCATGTCAACCGGATCCGCCCCCGTCTCCCGGTCCGTCCTCGTCACCGGAGGCACCAGCGGTATCGGTCTCGCCATCGCCCGGGGATTCGCGGCGGCCGGCTATACGGTCACTGGCGCCGGACTCGGCACCCTGCCGGAACCGGAAGCGAACCTGTCCTTTCAGTCCCTCGACGTAACCGACGCGTCGGCCATCGCCGATCTGGCCGCCCGTCACAACCGGCTCGACGTGCTCGTGAACGCCGCCGGGGTGATCCGGCGTGGCGACGAGTTGGAGCCGGAGGTCTTCGCCCAGGTGATCGACATCAATCTGAACGGCACCATGCGGATGTGCGCCGCCTTCCGACCGAAACTGGCGGCGGCGACGGGCTGCATCATCAACATCGCCTCCATGCTGAGCTATTTCGGCGGCGGGCTGGTGCCGGGCTATGCGGCGTCCAAGGGTGGAGTGGCGCAGCTCACCAAGTCCCTGGCGATCGCCTATGCCGCCGACGGCATCCGGGTGAACGCGCTGGCGCCGGGCTGGATCGCCACGCCGCTGACCGCCAATCTACGCAGCGACGAGGCGCGCAACGCCGCCATCACCGGCCGCACCCCGCTCGGCCGCTGGGGCCAGCCGGAAGAGCTGGCCGGCCCGGCCCTGTTCCTCGCCAGCGAGACCGCCTCCTTCATCACCGGCACCATTCTGAACGTGGATGGCGGCTACGCGGCCATGTGACGAGAATCAAGAAAACGACGGCCAAGAAAACGACGGAGAAACAGCCATGCCTTTGGAAGCCCCCGACAAGGACCCGATGGTCCCCTACCAGCTCCCCTTTCCCAAGGAAGCCCAGCAGGAGATCGTCGTCCCCAACGCGATCCCGACGGACGACCGGCTCTGGGTCAAGCAGGCGGAGAACGTGTTCTTCCGCCCGCTCTGCCTGAACGTGTCCCAGGGCTACTGGATGAACCTGCTTAAGGTGACCAAGTCGGGCGTGCTGTCCCGCCACCGGCATCCGAACGCGGTGCACGGCTTCGTGCTGAAGGGCCGCTGGTATTACCTGGAACACGACTGGGTCGCCGAGGAAGGCGGCTATGTCTATGAGCCGCCGGGCGAGACCCACACCCTGGTCGTCCCCGAGGATGTCGAGGAGATGATCACCTACTTCCAGGTCAACGGCGTGATGTACTACTGCGACCCTTGGGGCAAGCATCTCGGCTACGAGGACGTGTTCACCAAGATCGACATGTGCCGCAAGCACTTCGAGCAGGTCGGCCTCGGCGCCGACTACGTGGACCAGTTCATCCGCTGAGGCTGTTACGCCCCAGCGGATCGATTGGCGACGGTCAGGCCGGCACGATGAACGGCTTGGCCTGGCTGTCGTAGTCGCCATAGCCGAGCGTATCGCGGAACTCCGCCGGGCTGAGCGCGCCGGAGGTCTCCGCCTGGCCGGCGGCGAGGGCGGCAAGGCCCGCCTTCATGCCGGCGATGGCCGGCGACAGCATGCCGGTCGGATAGGTGCCGATCTTGAAGCCCAGTTCCGCCGCCTCTTTCTGGCTCGGGCAGGCGCGCTGCGCACCCGGCGACAGGACGGAGAAGGACGGACGTCCGCCGGCCGCCTCCACCGCGCGGCGGATCTCATCGTTGTCGGCGGGCGAGTCCAGGAACAGGATGTCGGCCCCCTCCTCCACATACATCTCGATCCGGGCCACCGCCTCGTCGATGCCCTGGGTCGGCCGGCAGTCGGTGCGCGCCAGGACCAGGATGCCGGACTCCTTCGCCGCTTCCACGGCCGCGCGGATCTTCATCCGGGCTTCATCGCGGGACAGGCAGGGCTTGCCGGCGGCGGTCAGCGCCCGCGGGGTGATCTTGTCCTCGATCAGCACGGCGGCGGCCCCGGCCCGGCCATAGGCCCGCACCGTGCGCTGCACGTTCATCGCGTTGCCGTAGCCGTGGTCGCCATCGGCCAGCACCAGGGTCTCCGGGGCCGCGCCATGGACCATGTTGAAGCTGTCGAACATCTCGCCGAAGGACACCAGATCGAGGTCGGGGCCGCCGAGACGGCTGGCCGCCACGCAGGAGCCCGACAGGAACGCCGTCTTGAACCCCGCCTGGGCGGCGAGCTTGGCGGAGAGACCGTCCCAGGCCGCCGGCATGACGATGAATTCAGGCTCGGCCAGAAGGGCGCGCAGTCTTTCGGGAGCGGTCACGGCTGTTTCCTCGCGGTATCGTTTTTTGGTGTCCGGCGACGATAGGAGCCTGCCCCGGCGGCCACAAGCCGGGTTCCGCTTCGGCCGCCAGTCCTGCCGAATTGGCATCTTTACCCTGCTCCCTCCGCTTGCTTGAGTTGGCGCCTAACCAGCAGGGGAAGACGATGGCGGCGAGCACCGAACTGACGAAGCTGACGGCGCGCGAGGCGGTGCGGCTGCTGGACATGGGCGAAGTCTCGCCGCTGGAGCTGATCGACGCGGCGGCCGCCCGCATCGCCGAGCTCGAGCCGGCGGTCAACGCCCTTCCGACGCTCTGCCTGGACCGCGCCCGCGAGGCCGCCAAGACCCTGACGGAACGCGCCGGCAAAGGCGCGCCCGGCTGGCTCGCCGGGCTGCCGGTGGCGATCAAGGACCTGATGGATGTGAAGGGCGTCCGCACCACCTACGCCTCGCCGATCTATGCCAACCACGTGCCCGACCGCTCCCATCCGCTGGTGGAGAAGATCGAGGACCGTGGCGGGCTGGTCATCGCCAAGTCGAACACCCCGGAATTCGGTGCCGGCGGCAACACCTACAACGAGGTCTTCGGCAAGACCCGCAACCCTTGGAACACCTCCCTCACCCCGGGCGGCTCGTCCGGCGGCGCGGCGGTGGCGCTGGCCACGGGCGAGGTCTGGCTGGCCCACGGCTCCGACCATGGCGGCTCCCTGCGTGGCCCGGCTGCCCATACCTCCGTCGTCGGCCTGCGCCCGTCCCCCGGCCGGGTCACTCGGGGCACGTCGAACAACCTGTTCAGCCCGAGCTCGGTGGAAGGGCCGATGGCGCGAAACGTGCCGGATATCGCCCTGTTCCTCGACACCATGGCGGGCCAGTGCCCGCGCGACCCGATGAGCCGCCCGGCCCCGGAGCGCAGCTTCGCCGGCACGGTGGACGCGGCCCTGGCCGACAAGAAGGCCTGGTGGCCCAAGCGGGTCGCCTTCTCTCCCGATCTCGGCGGCGTCGCTCCCATCTCAAAGGCGGTGCGCGGGGTGATCGGCGAGGCGGTGCGCAATTTCGAAACGCTCGGCATTCCGGTGGAGGAAGCCTGCCCCGAGATGGGCGGGATCGGCGAGGCGTTTCAGATCCTGCGGGCCATGATCTTCGTGGTGAATCACGGCGAGCGGCTGAAGACCCACCGCCACCAGATCAAGCCGGACATCATCTGGAACACCGAGAAGGGCCTCGCCCTGTCGCCGGAGGAGATCGCCTGGGCGGAGCGGGAACGGGCCGCCTTCTACCGTGGGGTGGCCGATTTCTTCGAGACCTACGACCTGCTGGTGCTGCCAGTGACCGTGCTGCCGCCCTACGACGTCAACAAGACCCGGATCGACGGTGTCGACGGGGTGAAGTTCGACAATTACATCGCCGCCTCGGCGACCACGTCGTCGATCACCCTGACCGCCTGCCCCTCCCTCTCCCTGCCGGCGGGTTTCACCGAGGACGGCCGCCCGGTCGGCATCCAGGTGGTCGGCAAACCCCATGACGATGCCGGCCTGCTGGCGGCGGCGGCCCTGCTGGAGGACATGACCGGCCTCGCCAGCAAGCTCCCGATCGACCCACGGGCGGGCGAGCCGATCGACTGACCCCATGGCGCGACAGCGAGCCCCCTTTGCGACGACGTCCGAAGGTGGTTGAGTCACCCCCGGATCGGGATTGCACGGGGGCACGGATATGAAGGTTGAAAAGGTGGAGACGCTGGTCGTCGGCGCGGGCCAGGCGGGTGTCGCGATGAGCGCGCATCTGGGGTCCCTCGGGGTGCCGCATCTGGTGCTGGAGCGCGGCCGCATCGCTGAGCGCTGGCGGTCCGGCCGCTGGGACTCGCTGGTCGCCAACGGTCCCGCCTGGCACGACCGGTTCCCCGGCCTGGAATTCGACGACGTCCACCCCGATGGCTTTCCCGGCAAAGAGCGGGTGGCCGCCTATTTCGCCGACTACGCGGCCAAGGTCTCGGCCCCGATCCGCTGCGGCGTTGAGGTGACCAAGGTCACCCGCCACCCCGATCGGCCGGGCTTCCATGTGGAGACCTCCGACGGGCCGATCGACGCGAAATATGTGGTCGCCGCCACCGGGCCGTTCCAACGTCCGATCATTCCTCGCATCGTGCCGCAGAGCGCGCCGGTGACGCAGATGCATTCCGCCGCCTACCGCAATCCTGACCAGCTCGCCGACGGGTCGGTGCTGGTGGTCGGCTGCGGGTCGTCGGGTGCGCAGATCGCCGACGAGCTGCTGCGGGCGGGGCGACGGGTCTACCTCTCGGTCGGCCCGCATAACCGCTACCCCCGCCGCTACCGGGAGCGCGACTACTGCTGGTGGCTCGGCGTGCTCGGCCGCTGGGACGCGGAGACGCCAGACCCGGATACCCAGCACGTCACCATCGCGGTCAGCGGCGCCTATGGCGGCCACACGGTCGATTTCCGCCGGCTGGCCGAGCGCGGCATGACCCTCGTCGGCCTGACCGCCGGGTATAAGGACGGGGTGATCCGCTTCGCCCCCGACCTCGCGGACAATCTGGCGCGCGGCGACGAGAGCCTGATGTCGGAACTCGACCAGGCCGACGCCTATATCTCCCGCAACGGCCTCGACCTGCCCGAGGAGCCGGAGATGCGGGTGATCCCCGCCGACCCGGCCTGCGTCACCGAGCCGACTCTGGAGCTGGATCTGGCCGCCGCGGGGGTGAGTACGATCCTGTGGGCCACCGGCTACGAATACGATTTCGGCTGGCTGCAGGTCGACGCCTTCGACGCCGCCGGCAAGCCGCAGCACAAGCGCGGTGTGTCGACCGAGGCCGGCCTGTATTTCGTCGGACTGCCCTGGCTGTCGCGGCGCGGCTCGTCCTTCATCTGGGGGGTCTGGCACGATGCGCTCTACGTGGCCGACCACATCGCCACCCACCGGCAATACTTCGCCTATGACCGCGACGCCCGGGCGCGCGCCGGGCGCTGACTCCGCAGACGTCATTTCCCGTATGGTCAGGGGGCCCGCCCGCCTCCTACAAGGAAGGCCAACCATCTCGGGAGGACTAACTCAATGAATGTCGGTTTTATCGGGCTCGGCCGCATGGGGCGGCCGATGGCATCCAACATGGCCCGCAAGGGCTTCCGCCTCGTCGTCAACGACATCAATCCGGCGGCCGTCAAGGAGCTCGAGGAGCTTCAGGCCTCCAGCGCGCCGAATGCGGCCGAGGTCGCGAAGAAGAGCGACGTGATCATCACCATGCTGCCCGACGGCCCTGTCGTGCGCGAGGTGATCGGCGGCGCCGACGGCGTCATCGCCAACGCCCCCAAGGGCGCGCTCATCATGGACATGAGCACCGTGGAGCCGGGCACCACCGACGATCTCGCCGCCCAGGCAAAGGCCAAGGGCCTACGATACGTGGATGCGCCGGTCGGCCGCCTGGCGGCCCATGCGGATCGCGGCGAGTCGCTGTTCATGGTCGGCGCCGAGCCGGAGGATTTCGAGCTGGTGAAGCCGATGCTCGAGGCCATGGGCACGACGATCTATCACTGCGGCGGTGTCGGCACCGGCACGCGGACCAAGCTGGTGAACAACTTCCTGGCGGTCGCCTCCTGCCAGTTCAACGCCGAGGCGCTGGCCCTGTCCCAGGGCCTGGGGCTGAACCTGGAGAGCACGCTGGACGTGATCTACGGCACCACGGCGATGAACGGCCAGCTCAAGATCAACTGGCCGGACAAGGTGCTGGCCGGCGACACTTCCCCGGGCTTCACCATCGACCTCGCCCATAAGGACCTGTCGCTGATCATGCAGGCGGCCAACGCCGCGAAGGTGCCGATGCCCATGGCGGCGGCGGCCCGCGAGATGTTCAGCGCCGCCCGTGCCCGCGGGTTCGGCTCCCAGGACTTCTCGGCCATGGTCGACGCCCATTGCGATCTCGCCAATATCGAGAAGCCGCGCCTCAAGAAGTAACCACGACCGCGTCCCGCCGGCAGCGCATGCCGGCGGGACCTGCTGGCTTTCGGCATAAGGGAGGCGCCGGTCCGACCGCGATGAACCTCTCGGCCATTCACGGGAGGAAGACAATGCGTATCGGATTTCTCGGTATCGGGAATATGGGCCGCCCGATGGCCGGCAAGCTGCTTGATGCGGGCCACGAGCTCTGGGTCTACGACATCCGCGACGAAGCGATGCAGCCGCTGCTGGAGCGTCAGGCCCGCAAGGCGGCCTCGCCGAGGGATTTGGCGGATGCCTGCGAGACGGTGGTGGTGTCCCTGCCGACCCTGGCGATCTTCCGTCAGGCCCTGGACGAGTTGCTTACCGGCGAGGCTCTGAAGACCGTGGTGAACACCTGCACCGTCGGCGGTCCGTTCGTCGCGGAGGTGGAACGCCTCTGCGCCGCGCGCGGCGTGACGGTCATCGACGCGCCGATCAGCGGCGGTCCGGCCGGCGCGACCGCCGGGACGCTCGCGGTGATGGTGTCCGGCGATCCGCAGACGGTCGAGAGTCTGCAGCCGGTCTTCCGCGCCTGGGGGCCGACCGTCGTGGTGGCCGGCGAGACGGTCGGTGCGGCGCAGACCATGAAGCTGACCAACAACATCCTGTTCGCCGTCGGCCTCGTCGCGACCTCGGAGGCCATGACCATGGCCGAGAAGGGTGGGATCGCGCCGGAGACCATGCTGCAGGTGCTGAACAACGGCACCGGGCGAAACTTCTCCACCGCCCATGTCTTTCCGGCGAACATCGTGCCGGGCACGTTCGATTTCGGCGCGACCCTGGAGATCCTGATGAAGGACGTCGATCTCGCCATCGAGCAGGGCGAGGCGCTGGGCGTGCCCATGTGGGTCTGCCAGGCCGCGCGGCTGGTGATGCTGCACGGCACGTTCCAGGGCCGGTCGGCGCAGGACCTGTCGCGGATCGTGGAGATCGTGCGGGAGGGGGCCAAGGAGGACTGACGCTCTGACCCATCCCTCTTCAAGTCACTCCCCAAGAAACATCTGGGGAGTGATCGGCAAGGGGGTACGGGAAATGAAGCCTCCGCCGTTCAGACCTCGACCTCGATGGTCCCGATCGGTTGTGTGCAGCAGGCGAGCACATAACCCTCCTCCACCTCGTCCTCGCGGATGCCGCCGTTATGGACCATGTGGGTCTGGCCGGACGCCACCTTGATCTTGCACGTGCCGCAGACGCCGAACTGACAGCCGCTCGGAATATTGAGCCCGGCTTCGCGCGCCACCGACAGGATGGTGTCGGTCTCGTGGCACGACGCCTCCAGGTCCGAGGCCAGGAAGCGGATGCGCGCCTTCTTGCTCTCGTCGGGGATCACGTCGTCCGGCTCGTCCACTGCCGCCGGATCGGTCACCGGGGCGTGGAAGCTCTCCTCGTGATAGCGCTCCATGTCGAAGCCGGCGGCATTCAGCACGTCGCGCACCGCCTGCATGAAGGCGGCCGGTCCGCAGCAGAAGATCTCGCGCTCGAAATAATCCGGCGCGATCAGCTCCAGCATCAGCCCGTTCAGCCGTCCGCGATAGCCGGTCCACACGCTGTAGGGGTCCGGCTCGCTGACCACCCAGGCGAGGTTGAAGGACGGCACACGGGCCGCCATGCGTTCCAGCTCGGCCCGGAAGATGATCTCCGAGGGGCGCCGGGCGCAGTTGATGAAGGCGATGTCGCAATGCCGGCCCTGGTCGAAGAACCAGCGGGTCATCGACATCATCGGCGTGATGCCCGACCCGGCGGAGATGAACAGGTATTTGTCCGACGGCCAGGTATGGCAGGAGAAGAATCCGGCCGGCCCGAAGGCCTTCAGCCTTCCACCGACCTGCAGATTGTCGAACAGCCAGCGGGTGCCCACGCTGTCGTCCTGCAGCTTCACGGTGATGGCGATCAGCATCGGCCGCGACGGGCTGGAGGACAGGGTATAGGTCCGGTGCACCGTGCCCGACGGCAGCGGGATCTCCAGGGTGATGAACTGGCCCGGCTGATAGCGGAACCAGCTCTCCTCCGGCGTCTGAAAGCAGTAGGTGCGGGCACTGGCGGTTTCCGGCAGCACCGCCACGCATTCCAGCATCTGCGACTGGGCGTTCCAGGGAACCAGCTCGTCCAGATTGCGGAAGCGCGGCAGGGCCTCGATCGACCGCATGGTCACGCGACCTCGCTACGGCGCTCCGGGGTGCCGCCGAGACGGCGGCGCATGATGCCGGTGTACCAGTCGACGAACTGGATCACCCCGGCCTCCTGGGTCGGCGAGTACGGACCCGGCTGATAGGCCGGAGAGTTCACACCGATCTGGTTCTCCTCGACCACCTTGCGGTCCTGGTCGTTGGTGGCGAGCCAGACCTTGGTCAGCTCGTCGAGGTCGTAATCCACCCCCTCCACCGCATCGCGATGCACCAGCCACTTGGTGGTGACGGCGGTCTGCAGCGGGCCGACCGGCAGCACCCGGAACGAGATCGCATGGTCGCCGAGCACGTGGTTCCAGGTGGTCGGGTAGTGGTAGAGCAGCAGCGCGCCCAGGCCGGAGCCGCGGACCGCGTCGCTGAGCGGCCGCTTCACGGCCGCCTTGCCCGACAGGGTGTAGCTCTCCGCATTGCGCAGCAGCGGCATGCGGGTGATGCGGTACTGGGCGTCATCGGCCATGTCGAAGCCGCTCGGCAGGCCCAGCGCGCGGCATTTGTCCCACAGCGCGATAAGGGCCGGATCGCCTTCGCTGGCGTTCGGATCGGCATGGGTGACCGTGTCGGGGAAGGTGCGGCAGAGCTCGGGATGGCTGCCGGCGCAGTGATAGCACTCGCGGTTGTTCTCCCAGACCAGCTTCCAGTTGCCGTTCTCGATGATCGTGGTCTCGTGCACCACCTTGGCATCGCGCAGCCGGTGCGGGGCCAGATACGGCTCGATCATCGCGCGGATCGGGGCGAAGTCGGGGGCATGGTCGGCGACGCATATGAAGAGATATCCCGCCACGCCCTCGCAATGCACCGGCTTCAGCCCGTAGGACGCGGGGTCGAAGCCCGGGCCCATGTCGCGGGCGAAGAGCAGCCGGCCGTCGAGCTCGTAGGTCCACTGGTGATAGGGGCAGACCAGCTTGGCCACCGCCCCTTTCTCCGCCGAGCACAGGCGGGAGCCGCGGTGGCGGCAGGCATTGTGAAAGGCGCGGATCTCGCCGTCGGCGCCGCGGATCACGATCACCGGATAGGCGCCGACCTGGACCGTCAGGTAGCAGCCGGGCTTGGCAAGCTCGCAGTCATGGCCGACGAACAGCCAGTCGCGGTAGTAGATCAGCTCCAGGTCCAGGGCGTAGGTCTCGGGCGAGACGTACAGGTCCCGCTCCAGGCTGAAGCCGGATTTCTGGCGAAGAAGAAGTTCCTGAGTCCGAAGCCGCGCATCCATCACATCACCCCGCGTCGAAGACACGTTTCACAAAGGCGGGTCCGGTGGATGGGATCGGCGCCGGCGGCCGGCGGTCCTGAGAGCGGACATGCCGACGCACAGCCCGCCGATCGCCCACCGCGATCCCCTGGCCGTTCCGAGGCTGGTTTCCGGACTCTGAAGCGGTCCTTTCGGACCCGCGCGGCGCCTTCCCGGTCATCCCAGTGGCTCTTTGCCGCGCTGCGCACTCCAATACCGTTGCAGGGGCAGTCCCGGGATTTCACCGGCTTCCCAATTCTCCGCCCGCCGGCTCCTCCAGGCCGGACGGACAGCACCTCGACAGACTAAGGCTACGCCCGATCGGGCCCAGGCGTTGCGTCCCAGCGCGACCTGAGTTTGTCCGCCGACGACATACCCGGCGGCACAGGAAACGATTGACGGCGCAGCGCAAATCATTACTAAATGCAGCGTTCACGGTCTCTGGATGACCAACATCTAGGGCTAAGAGGGAATCCCGGTGCGCCTTCGGGCAAAGCCGGAGCTGCCCCCGCAACTGTTAGCGGCTAGCGGCTGTCGAGAGGGGTCACTGGTGTCCATGGGACGCTGGGAAGGCCAGACAGTCGTTCGGACCCGCGAGCCAGGAGACCTGCCGTGAGCGCATATCCGTCCCGGGCGGGGTGATCCGGAAGGCGCTTGCTGGGCTGTTGCCCATTCCCGCAGGCCCTGCCGACTCCCCCTCCACCGACACGAGGGGTGTCCATGTCTACGCAACTGGCCTACGACTTCGACGAATCCGGCAATTTCCCGCCCGCTCCCATCGCGCCGAAAGCGGCGGCCCCAAGGCCTGCCGCAGCGAAAGCAGAGCCGCAGCGGGCACCCCTGCCGCGTCCGCTGGCCAAGGCGCCGACGCCGGACGATCTGGTGCTGGACCGGAGCCGCGATTCGCTGCTGACCGAGTTCGGCAAGGCCACCCTGCGCGACCGCTACCTGATGCCGGGCGAGGACTTCCAGGCAATGTTCGCCCGGGTCTCCTGCGCCTATGCCGACGACATCGACCACGCCCAGCGGCTGTACGACGCCATGTCGCGGCTGTGGTTCATGCCGGCGACCCCGATCCTGAGCAACGGCGGCACCACCCGCGGCCTACCGATCTCCTGCTTCCTGAACACCGTGCCGGATTCCCTCGACGGCATCGTGAACACCTGGAACGAGAACGTCTGGCTGGCGGCGAACGGCGGCGGCATCGGCACCTATTGGGGCAAGGTCCGCTCCATCGGCGAGCAGGTGAAGGGCACCGGCGAGACCTCGGGCATCATCCCCTTCATCCATGTCATGGACGGCCTGACGCTGGCGATCAGCCAGGGTTCCCTGCGGCGCGGCTCGGCGGCGGTGTATCTCGACATCCACCACCCGGAGATCGAGGAGTTCCTCGAGATCCGCAAGGCCAGTGGCGACTTCAACCGCAAGGGCCTGAACCTGCATCACGGCATCAATGTCACCGACGATTTCATGGAGGCGGTGCGTGACGGCGCGATGTTCGACCTGAAGAGCCCGAAGAACGGTGAGGTCATGCGCCAGGTCGATGCGCGCCAGCTCTGGCAGCGAATCCTGGAGACCCGACTGCAGACCGGCGAGCCGTACCTGCTCTACATCGACAGCGTGAACAACAACCTGCCCAAGCATCAGCGCGAGCTGGGGCTGAAAGTCTCCACCTCCAACCTGTGCAGTGAGATCACCCTGCCGACCGGGGCCGATCACCTGGGCGAGGAGCGCACCGCCGTGTGCTGCCTGTCGTCGCTCAACATCGAGACCTGGGAGCAGTGGAACGAGGAGCCGGGCTTCGTCGAGGACGTGCTGCGGATGCTCGACAACGTGCTGACCAGCTTCATCGAGAACGCCCCGGACGGCATGTCCCGGGCGCGCTACTCCGCCATGCGGGAGCGCTCGGTCGGTCTCGGCGTCATGGGCTTCCACTCCTTCCTGCAGGCCCAGGGAATCCCGTTCGAAAGCGCCCTGGCCAAGTCCTGGAACATGCGGATCTTCAAGAAGATCCGGCGCGAGGCCGACGCCGCGTCCGTGGCACTGGCCGAGGAACGCGGTCCCTGCCCCGACGCCGCCGAGCGCGGGATGCAGAGCCGGTTCAGCCACAAACTGGCGATCGCCCCGACCGCGTCCATCAGCATCATCTGCGGCGGCACCAGCGCCTGCATCGAGCCGATCCCGGCCAACATCTACACCCACAAGACCCTGTCCGGCGCCTTCACCGTGCGCAACCCGCACCTCAAGAAGCTGCTGGCGACCAAGGGCGCGGACACGCCGGAAACCTGGGAGAGCATCCTGGAGCATGAGGGCTCGGTGCAGCATCTCGACTGCCTGACGGAAGACGAGAAGTCGATGTTCCGCACCGCCTTCGAGATCGATCCGCGCTGGCTCATCGACTTCGCCGCCGACCGCGCGCCCTTCATCTGCCAGAGCCAGTCGCTCAACCTGTTCCTGCCGGCCGACATCCATAAGTGGGACCTGCACATGCTGCACTGGACCGCTTGGGAGCGGGGCATCAAGAGCCTGTACTATTGCCGCTCCAAATCGGTCAGCCGGGCCGGCTTCGCCGGGCAGTTGGAGAAGGTCGAACGCCAGGCCTTCACGGTCGAGCCGACCGATTACGAGGAGTGCCTGTCATGTCAGTGATTCCCGACTCCCTGGTCCATCTCGACCCGCGCGAGCTGATCGGCACCGGCCGGGTCGGCCTGCTGGAATCGACCGGCACCTACGACGTCAGCCGCTACGGCTGGGCCTACGAGTTCTGGAAGCGCCAGCAGCAGACCCACTGGATGGGAGAGGAAGTCCCGCTCGGCGGCGACCTGAAGGACTGGGCCTCGCCGCGGGTCTCCGAGGCGGAGCGGGCCCTGCTGACCCAGATCTTCCGCTTCTTCACCCAGTCGGACGTGGAGGTGGGCGACAACTACCTGAAGCGCTACATCCCGATTTTCCAGCCGCTGGAAATCCAGATGATGATGGCGGCCTTCACCAACATGGAGACCGTGCATATCGACGCCTATGCCCTGCTGCTGACCACCCTGGGCATGCCGAAGGCGGAGTTCGAGGCGTTCCGCGACTACGACGCCATGCGCTCCAAGGCCGACTACATGCACACCTTCGGCGTCGGCACGGTCGGCGACGTGGCGCGTACCCTGGCGATGTTCGGCGCCTTCACCGAAGGCATGGCGCTGTTCGCCAGCTTCGCCATGCTGCTGAACTTCCCGCGCCACAACAAGATGAACGGCATGGGCCAGATCGTGAGCTGGTCGGTGCGCGACGAGAGCCTTCATTGCGAGGGCATCGTGCGGCTGTTTCACGAGTGGAACCGCGAGACCGGCGCGCTCACGCCGGCGGTGCGCGACGACATCGTCGACGTGGCCAAGACCATGGTCGGGCTGGAGGAGAGCTTCGTCGATCTGGCCTTCGAGCTGGGCGAGATCGAGGGCATGACGGCGCAGGACATCAAGGACTACGTCCGCTACATCGCCGATTGGCGCCTGACCCAGCTCAAGCTGCCGACGGTCTTCGGCAATTTCGAAGTGGCCGAGGGCGGCTACCGCCAGCTCAAGCCGCATCCCCTGCCCTGGCTGGTGGAGATCCTGAACGGGGTCGAGCACGCGAATTTCTTCGAGCAGCGGGCGACCGAATACTCCAAGGCCGCCAGCCGCGGCAGCTGGGACGGCGCCGATGGCGTGTGGTCGATGTTCGAGGGCCGCAAGCGGGCTTAGGCCGACTGTCGGATTAGCCTGGCCCTTCGACACGTCGTTCCGCTCCTGCTCAGGGCGAGGTCCTTGTTTGATTGTATGATGACCTCGCCCTGAGCAGCCCCGGATCACATCCGGGGCGTGTCGAAGGGCCGGGCTACAGTACTGCTCGAAATGCAAAAGAGGCGGCCCGCGGGCCGCCTCTTCGCTTGAGAGATAGTTTTCCTGAGGCTTACCAGGTCGCCTTCAGGGTCAGCATGACCTCGCGGCCGGCCCCGTAGGAGCAGACGTATTCGGTCTGACAGCCTGTCACGTAGCGCTTGTCGGCGACGTTGGTGGCCGAGAGGTTCAGGTCCAGGTTCTCGGACAGCTCATACCCCGCGTACAGGTCGAACAGGGTCGCGTCCGGCACGGTCAGCGTGTTGGCGTCGTTGGCATAGCTCTCGCCGCGGTGGCGCACGCCGGCGCCGATCGACACGCCGTCCAGCAGCGGGCCCTGGAAGGCGTATTCCGCCCGCAGCGTCAGCTCGTGGTCCGGGATCAGGGTCGGGGTGTTGCCGATCAGCGAGGCATCGGTGTCCTCGGTCACCTCGGCGTCCAGCACCGTCGCCGTCGCCGCCAGGGTCAGGCCGAAGCCGAACTGGTAGCCGCCCTCGAACTCGAACCCGGTCGAGCGCACCGCGCCGAGCTGGTTGTAGTTCGGGAACGCCCCTGTCACCACGTTCTCCCGGTCGATCTGGAACACCGCACCCATGAGGTAGAAATTCTCACCCTCCGGTGCCCATTTCACGCCAGCCTCCACCTGCTCGCCGGTCTCCGGCTCGGTCACACCGTTGGCCGGCGAGGTGATCAGCGGGTTGAAGAAGCTCGAGTAGCTGACATAGGGCGTGATGCCGAGCGGGAACTCGTAGCCCACCGCCGCGCGCCAGGAGCTTTCGCTGTCGCTGCGCTCGAACCCGGCGGCACCGTCCTGCTCGGTCTCCACGAAGTCGTGGCGCAGGTTGCCGGTGACGATCCAGCCGTCGCCGAAACGGAGCTGGTCCTGCACATACAGGCCGGTCTGCGACTGGGTCGTCGTCGCGTCCTGATACGGTGCGCCGAGGGTCGGGGTGCCCGGGTTGGTCGGGTTGACCACCTGATTGGTGCCGAAGCCCGAGGCCTGGGTCTCGTCGAGCCAGTAGTAGCGGGCATCCAGACCGAACAGCAGGTCGTGGCTGACCGGACCCGTATGCACCGTGCCGTAGTAGCGGATATCGGTCTGGGCGGTGCGGACCAGGGTGTCGTGCTCGAAGGCGATCAGGCTGAGGGTGCCCTGGGCGTCGCTCGGCGTGGTTGCGTAGCCGGCATAGCCGAACGGGTAGTAGTAACGCTCCTCGACGCTGGCCACTCCGGCGCGGCCGATGCCGGTCAGGGTGAAGTTGTTGTCGAAGGTATGCTCGGCGATGGCGGTCGCGGAGAACTGCTCGCGCTTGTAGCTGTCCCACTCCTCGTCGGAGAAGTTGGCGTCCCGGTCGATATAGCCGAACTGGTCGGTCGCGGTGACGGTGCCGGCATAGGGCAGGAACGTGCTGCCGTTATGTTTCTCGTCGGCCACATGGGCATTGGCCAGCAGGGTGACCTCGGTGCCGTGGCTGGTCTCGAACTTGTAGGACGGGGCCAGGGTGCCGCGCACGCCCTCGTTCGGGTCGTCGTATTTGTCGCCGCCCTTGATCTTGCCGATCACGCGGTAGGCCTGGCCGTTCTCCAGCGGATCGCCGTAGTCGAAGGACAGCGATGCGGCCGGTGCATCCTCGATGCCGAGGACGACCTCGCGCACCCGCTCGCCCGGCCGCTTGGAGATGTAGTTGACGATGCCGCCCGGGTTGGACCCGCCGTACAGCGCCGAGGACGGTCCGCGCAGGACTTCGATCCGCTCCAGCGCGTAGGGGTCGATATAGAACGAGCCGAAGGCGAAGGAGAGGTTCTGGGCGTTGTCCAGGTAGGTGCCGGTCTGGTCGGCCTGGAAGCCGCGGATCCGCAGCCAGTCGTAGTCGGTGTCGTTGCCGAACACGTCGGCGGTCACGCCGGGGGTGTAGCGCAGCGACTCGCTGACGCTGTCGGCGTTGAACCGCTCCAGATCCTCGCGGCCGAGGATCGAGAGGGACTGGGGCACCTCGGTGGCGAAGACCGGGGCCTTGGATCCGGTGACGGTCGGCGGATTGTTGCTGTCCCCCACCGGGCCGGTCGCGTCCTCCTGATTGCCGAGGACCTTCAGCGGCTCGAGAACGATGGTCTTGCCGGCGTCCTGCGCCAGGGCGGATCCCGCGGTCGGCACCATCAGGGCGGACAGGACGAAACGCAGGGCCAGGCCCCGTTTGAAAACCGATGTGCTCATGTGGCGATACCCCCAGTAAGGCGCGCCGTCCGCAGCGGTCCCCCTGGACACCGGACGGCGATAAGCGATCGTTCGCCCTGCTTAGGGTCGGGCCGTTCGGCTGTCTTGAACGAACGCCCCGGCTTTTGAACATTCGTGCCGCTTGGTCCAGCGGCCGGGCGACATGCCGGTCGCATGCCGGAAGCACCGGCTGAAATGCGCCTGATCGGCAAAGCCGGTATCGTGGGCCACCTGGGACAGCATGGCCCCCTCGCTGAGCAGCCGCTGGGCCTGCTTGATGCGGGTGCCCATTACCCATTGGTGCGGCGGCATCCCGGCCAGCTCCTTGAACCGCCGGGTGAAGCGGGAGCGCGACATTCCGGCCAGCGAGGCAAGCTCCTCGACGCTGGGATGCCGGTCGAGCCGGCCGCGGACGTGATCCATCACTTCGTCCAGCCAGGCGGGCGTCGCCCGGGCGGCGCTGAGCTGCGCGCCGAGATGGAAGAACTCGTGGATCACCCCGCAGGCCAGCGCCTCGCCGTAGCCGGCCGGTCGCTCGGGCCGCCGGCACTCGTCCGCCAGCAGGGCGCAGAGCCGGCGCAGCTCGATGCTGTCGGGCAGGAACAGGGCCTGGTCGAGGCTCACCTGCGGTCCGACGAGCGCCCGCAGGCGGTCGGCGTCCACATGGATGTCGATATGTTCGAGGTCGCCGGCCGCGGCCAGCCGGCCGCACAGGGCCATGCCGGCCGGCACGAAGAACGCGCTGCACAGCGCAGACACGGCACCCTCGGCCGGGCTCAGCGCGATCTGCGCCCCGTCGAACAGCATCACGAAGCGCGGATCCGGCGAGACGTAGCGGCCGCCCGCCCCCTGCCCGGCCTCGACCCGCCACAGGTCTATCGCCATCCAATCGAACTTCAGGCAGCTCACCGCGGCCAGCGGCACGATCCGCTCCACGGTCGATGTCATCCTTGGCTTGAACTGCAACGCCCGCTCCGCCGAACAGTATTGAGATCCGTTCGCAGTATACCCCAGGAATTTGCAAATGAGAACGATTCGCATGTCTCTCCCGGGCGGGCGGGTTCGGGCGGGTGGGTTAGGAATGCCCCCGTTTGATTGGATTTGGCGTCGTATTCATTCGTTGATTATCGTAAGACCATATAACTCGGACGTAATTATCCACGTCCATCAAGGACCTAGCGCCGGCGCGCCGCATCGGAGCGTCCCGAAAGACCGAATATAGAGGTGCCCATGGCCCAGGCCGTCGAGATCGCCCAGAAACTCAAACTGACGTCGATCGCGCTCGGCTGCCTGACGCGCAAGGAACTCTGCTCGGCCTTCGCCCGGGTCAACCCGAATACCCTGATGACCCTGCAGAACAGCTACAACTGGCAGAGCGGCCGCTCGATCCCGCGCAGCTTCAGCATCTTCGAAGACTGGGCGGCCGCCCTGGGGATCGATCAGGGACCGCATTTCGTGATGTCCAGCAGTCTGGGCGAGTTCGTGCGGGTCCTGGGAGAAAAGTTCAGCCTGCCGGCCGATCTCCTCAAATCCTTCGGCTACGACGGCCCTGCCGCGCCGTCCGCCGACCTTCCTCCCCGGGACGATGGCGGCAGCATCTGGACGGGCGGCGGACTGCTCCGGGGCAGTTTCCTGGCCGTGTCGCCTTCGTGGTCGCCGTCCCAGCGCGGTCGGCTGGTCTGCGGTCCGCTGACCATCGATGTCGTCAACGAAACCCTGGTTGCCAGCTATCAGGAGTCCGTGCTGGGTCAGACCGTCCCGTTTTCGGGAACCGGCACGACCGACGGACGGACCTGCCAGTTGATGCTGCGGTGCCCGGCCACCGGCGACGGCTTCCTCATGGCGTTCCACCTGCCTCCCCTGCCCGGGAATTTCGCCGGAGGCATCTTTGCCGGTAGCGCCATCTACGACCCGAACTCCGAGCCGACCGCCAGCTCCATCGTCCTGCTGCGTAACCACGCGCTCTCCGTCGACGAGCTCGCCACGCTGTCGCAGTATCTTGCGCCGGAACCTGACGTGATGAGCGACCAATTGGCGAAACTCGGCTATGCCGCCGATGCGGACCAAGTGGCGGAGCGCGAGATTCTGAGCCTGCTGCTCGACGAGCGGGACGAGGCGACCATCACGGTGCGCCGCGAGCGGGTCACTGCGGTGGCCGTCCTGCTCGACAGGCGCCGACTGGAGACCGCCGCCTGAGTCAGGTCTCCCCGGAGCAACCGCCGGAAACTACAAAAGAATGCAATTCGCTGCCGTAGCGAGTTCCACACCCGTTCCAGCATAATTCAATCCAGAACACGGCGCGGTCGATTGAGCGTCCGCTGAATCACGCGCCGTTTTTCGTCACCGTTCATAAGGTATCGACGAGATGAAAGCAGCGATTGCCGCCCTTTTCGTTCTTGCGGCCGTGCCGCACGCGGCGGACGCGGCCGATTTCACCTTCACGAGCTGTTCGTCTGACGCGGTGCTGAGCGTGCGCGTCTTTAACCACGACGACCCGGTCAAGATGTTCACGGCGTCATCGGCTCGGAATGTCCGGGTCAGGGATCAGGTAAACCTGTCGTGCAAGACCGATCAGTGCCTGGTGCAGGTGAATGCCGATTTCGAGTTGGGCATGCAGAATCAGGTCCAGCACACCCTCAAGGATTTTGCGCCGGACGGCGGCTCCGTCTGCTTCGGGATCCGCTTCAACAACTGGAACTCTCCGAGCGTGCGGGTGACCCGGGGGCAATGCAGTTGCTGACCGGCGACGGCCGCGAAGGCCAACCCCGACCGCCGATCCACAAGAAGCTGCAAATGAATGCAAATCATTACACTAGGTAGCACTCATACGGGCAGCGCACAGTCGAGTTCGTGGGGAATGAGGACGGGATATCGGCTACGGAGCGGACCGCTCCGTCGAGGAGAATGATGTTGAACACGTCCCCATCCGCTCCGGCGACGCGCATTCTGTCCCGCCCGGGCCTTCGCGGACTGGACCGGCAACCGACCGAGCGTGCCGGCGGATACCGGACCTGATCGGATGAGCGCCATCGCACCGCCGCATCGCACCCGAGGCGGCAACGGCATCCCCTGGTTCGCCGGCGCGCCGGCACTCGCGTTCCTGCTGATCTCCGCTATCGGCGGCTCGGCACAGGCGGGCGAGTTCAGGGCGCATAACTGCAGCAACGCCCCCGACGGTGAAATCGAAGTGAAAACCTTCAACTCCACCGATATCCACCAGCTCTTCCCGTTCTCGGTCGTTCGGATCGACGCCGGGGCGAGCGCGGCGTTGACCTGCAACACGTCACGCTGCAGCTACATCTTCTCCTATCCGAAGATCGCCGACGCCGAGACGCGCGCGGCCAGGACGGGAACGCCGGCCGAGGACATGGAGCACTTCCAATACCCTCTGCCGGTGCAGTCCAGCACCGTCTGCTTCTTTCCGAAATATACCGCCACGGGAGAGCTGGAGACCCGGTCTCCGCCGATCCTCCATGTCAGCGACTGCAGTTGCTGACACCGAAAGCCACGACCCACCACAGGAGTATGCGCCCATGAAATCCGCGATCGCCGCCTTCCTGATTGTGTTGACCCTGCCCAACGTGGTCCTGGGCGCGACCTTCACGTTCAAGAATTGCTCTCCCGACACCACGATCACCGCCCATTCGTTCAACTATAACGACCCGGTCCGCATGGTCGCCGCCTCCTCGGCGTATAAGATGCGGGAGGGCGATATGCGGACCCTGAACTGTCCGGCGGATATGTGCTTCGTCAAGACGCACGTCACCTTCCTCAACTCCGACGAGAAACGCGTCATACACAATGTGAGGGACATGGTGACCGACGGCGGCTCGGTGTGCCTGAAGATGCGTCCCAATACATGGAACACCGACGAGGCGACCGTCTCCTACGGCCAGTGCTCCTGCTGATCGCCGCCCAAGCCACACCGCGGCGTAGCCATGCGCATGCCGCGGTGGGTCTTCCGGATCTTTTCGACCGCACCGCTTGGGAATTTTCGAAAGAAAGCAAGAAGTTGCGCTTGGAGGAACCCATGCCGTACCCGCATAGTGCCGGGCGCCCCGGGTGCGTGTCCCTTGCCTAGACTACCCGCCCAGCTCAAAGGTAAACCGTTTTCAGTGCCTTTCCGCTTTCCAACCCTGCTCGACCGGCGGTCTCCGCTTGCTCGATCGGCGCCGAGTTGGCGGCGGCTTGCCTCCGTGGCGGTGGTTGCGGGTCTGACGCTGGTCTCCGGCCAGGTCTGCGCTCAGTCGCCGAACGATCCTGGAAGCGGAACGCCCCTCGTACTGACCCTCCCCGCCGCCGTCGCCCTGGCGCTGCGGGACAATCTGACCCTGCGCAGCACCTATCTGGACCGGATCGTCCAGCGGCTCAGCCTGGAAGTCGCCGAGGAGGCGTTCACGCCGAAGCTGGATATCGGCGGGCGCGCGGGTTTCCAGCGCAGCCAGGAGGGTGAGGATCAGGTCGTGGTCGGCACCACGCCCACGGTCACTGTCGGTCTGCCGACCGGCGGCGATCTGTCCTTCGTGTGGTCTGCCGACGCCGCGGATGGCGACAATTCCGGACGACGGTTCAGTTCGGGCACCGGCATCACCCTCACCCAGCCCCTGCTGCGCGGCGCCGGCACCGGGATCGGTCGCGCGCCGGTGCGGCGGGCCAGGATCGGCGAGCGCATCAATATTCTGGGGCTCAAGGACACGGTCGCCGCCACGGTCACCACGGTGATCAGCGGCTACCGGACCTATCAGCAGGCCATCCGCCAGGTGGAGATCGCCCGCCGCGGTCTGGAAGAGGCGCGCAAGCAGTTCGAGATCAACCGCCAGCTCATCGAGAGCGGTCGGATGGCGTCCCTGGAAAACGTGCAGACGGAACAACGCATCGCCACCCAGGAGCTGTCGGTGATCGCCGCCGAAGGTGATGCGGCCGAAGCGCGGATCGCCCTTGCCACCCTGCTCAACCTGGACGTCGATACGCCGATCGAGCCGGCGGAACCCATCGAACCCCGGCAGGTTACGGTCAGCCTGGAAAATGCCTACGAGACCGCCTTCGACAACCGGGCGGACTGGCAGTCGAACCTCCTGCAGATCGAACTCTCCGACATAGACCTGATGATCGCCCGTAACGACCGCCTGCCGCAGGTGGATGTGGAGCTCGGCGCCGGTCGCAGGTCCGGCGTGGAAGACAATCTCGGCAGCGCGGTCCGCGGAGCGGTGGACGGCCGGCCTGAATGGAGCGCCAGCGTCGTCTTCGCCGTCCCCACCATCGGCACCAAGTCGCTGGTCCTGAACGAGACCGCCGCCCGGGTCGCCCGGCAGAAGGCGGAGCTCAACAACCAGCTTCTGACGTCCCAGATCCGCAGCGACGTGCGCAACGCCGTCCGCGATGTGGAGATGAGCTGGCGCAGGCTTCAGCTCGCGATCCGCGCCCGCGAACTGGCGGCCCAGCAGCTCGCCATCGAGAAAGAGAAGCTTCAGGCCGGGCGCACGTCGAATTTTCAGCTTCTGACCTTCGAGCAGACCATGATCGACGCCGCCAACGCGGAGGTCAGCGCCAACATCGCCTATGAGAATGCCTTGACCACATTGGACCAGACCCTCGGCACGACCCTGGAGACCTGGCAGATCGAGCTGCGCCCGTGACCGACGACGCTTCGCGCCCCTCCGGCGCCCATACGCCGCTCTACGAGCGCATCTTCGACGACATGTCGGACGGGGTCATGGCGGTCACCCGCCAGGGCCGCATCGTCGCGTTCAACCCGACCGCGGCCGAGATTCTCGCCGTCGACGCCGAGGATGTGCTTCAGGGTGCGCTCTTCCAGCTCATTGCGGAGGACGGGCGCAACGATGCGCTGATCGACACCATCACCGAGGCGATCGACACCGATCAGGCGGTCGTCGAGAGGGTGCTTCAACTGGGTACGGGGGAGACCGCCCGCAGCCTGCAGGTCCGCACGTCCCGCCTGCGCGACGAAACCGGCGACGGCGGCGGCGTGGTCGTCGTGTTCCAGGACATCACCGAGATCGAGTCGCTTCGCCTGCGCGACCGGGAGATGGCAGAGAATCTGAAGGCCCAGAACGGCGAGCTGCAGGACGCCTATCGGGACCTCGACCGCAAGTCCAAGGAGCTCGAACAGACCGGCAAGCGGCTGCAGATCGTTCGGCTCGGCGCCACCGGTTTCGTGCTGGTGCTGTTCGTCGGACTGGGCGTGATCAATTTCTCGGACACGCTGCCGACCGATTTCGGCGTCTCCTCCGGCCCTGCCGACGGCGCCCAGGAAGGACAGGCCGCACTCTACACCGTCTACCCGACGCCGGTCCGCGACGTGGTCACGGTGACCGGCTCCCTGAACCCGGGGGCGGTGGTCAACATCACCATGCCCTTCGCCGGACGCATCGACACGCGGCTGTTCGAATACGGCGTCCCGGTGACCGAAGGATCGGTTCTGCTCTCCCTATCCTCCACCGACATGGAGACCCAGCTCGCCAACGCCCATTCCGCCTTCATCAAGGCGCAGCGCAACTATCAGGATATCGAGACCTGGACCACCGGGGACGAGGTCGCGGAGAGCCGGCGCCGCCTGGACCAGGCGCAATACGCCCTGGATGACGCCATCCGCGCCCTGGAGGAAACCAAACGCCTGTTCGAGCGCGGAATCATCGCGCGCCAGGAGATGGAAGGGCAGGTCCAGCGCGTGCGGTCGCAACGCGATGCGCTGGCCTCCGCCCAGTCCAACCTGGACCGGGTGCTGGAACGCGGCGACGAGCAGAGCCGGCGGATCGCCGCCCTCGAGCTGCAGAACGCGCGGCGGGCGCTGGAATCGCTGGAGAACCAGGCCGAAGGCGCGATCATCGTCGCCCCGGTCTCCGGGCTGCCCTTCGCGCCGATCACCGGCAAGGACAAGACGCCGGTGGACCTCGCTGTCGGCTCGCGGGTCGAGGCCGGCGTCACCGCCCTGTCGATCGGCGATGTCGGCCAGTTCTCGGTCGCCGGCGAGGTCGACGAGGTAGACATCGCGAACATCCGAAACGGCCAGCTCGCGCGCGTCACCGGTCCTGCCTTCCCCGGCATCGTCCTGGAAGGCCATGTGGAGGCTATCGAGGCCCAGGCCCAGAGCGCCGCCGCCGGACGCGGCGGCCTCGCCCGCTTCGGCGTGAGGGTGCGGATCCCGTCCATTCCGGAAGAGGCCCGCGGCGTCATCCGGGTCGGCATGAGCGCCACCGTCCAGGTTGTCGTCTACGAGGCACCCGAGGCGCTGGTGGTGCCCACCACGGCCATCGGCAGCGGCCCCGACGGCCCCCAGGTCCGGGTCTGGCGCGGCGACGAGGCCGGGCTGTCCGGAACGGCGGAACCGGCCACGGTGACCCTCGGCCGGCCGGTGCCCGCCGGCATCGAGGTCCTGTCCGGCCTGACCGCCGGCGACCGCATCGTCCTGCCCTAGGAGGACGGGATGAGCCTGATCACCCTGTCCGACATCCGCAAATCGTTCCAGGTCGGCCCGACCGAGATCCCGGTGCTGCACGGCATTGATTTCACCGCCCAGCCTGGAGAGATGATCTCCATCATGGGACAGTCCGGCTCGGGCAAGTCGACCCTGATGAACATCATCGGCATGCTCGACCAGCCAAGTTCCGGCACCTACCTGTTCGAGGGCGCCGACGTGCTGTCGGCCCGCAACGACACCCTGTCCTCTCTGCGCGCCCGCAAGATCGGGTTCATCTTCCAGAACTATTTCCTGCTACCCCGGCTGACCGCGCTGGAGAACGTGCTGCTGCCGATGATGTACCGGGGCGAGTCCCGCGGCGCGTCGATCCCGCGGGCCCGGGCGGTGCTGGACCGGGTCGGTCTCGGCGATCAGGCCGACAAGCACCCGAACCTGATGTCCGGCGGCCAGCGCCAGCGGGTCGCCATCGCCCGCGCGCTGATCGGCAATCCGCCGCTGCTGCTCTGCGACGAGCCGACCGGCGCGCTAGACGCCAACACCAGCGCCGAAATCCTGGATCTGTTCGTCGAACTCAACCAGGAAGGCGACCGCACGATCCTCATCATCACCCACGACCCGTCGGTGGCGGCGCGCTGCCGCCGTCAGGTGGTGATCGCCGACGGGCTGCTGGTGGATGACGGACGCGGGATCGGTGCGGCGGCGGTGGCCTGATGCTGTATCAGAACATCGCCGAGGCCATCGCCAACCTGATCGGATCACGCCAGCGCACCCTGCTGGCGCTGATCGGCATCGTGATCGGCACCGGGTCGGTGATCGCCATGATCAATATCGGCACCATCGTCTCCGAGGAGGCGGTGCGCCGCTTCCGCTCGCTGGGGACCGACATCGCCACCTTGAGCTCCTATGGCGGCGGCAGCTCGCTCGGCCGGGAGGAGGTGCAGAGCCTCGCCGCCGGTATCGGGGCCATCCGCATGGCCGCGCCGATCGTCAATGTCGGCGTCGACGTCACCAAGGACGGGGAGTCCCTGCGGGCGCAGGTTGTCGGCACCACCCGGCAGTTCTTTTCGATCAACCGGATCCAGCCGGCCCAGGGCCGCATCGTCGATCTGCTGGACGGCTTCCATACCTTCGCGACCGTCGGCGCGGAGGTTGCCCGCGGACCGCGGGACGGGCCGCCGCTGACGCTCGGCGACCGCATCCGCATCGGCACCCACGATTTCGAGATCGTCGGCATTCTCGCACCGGTGGACCAGAACGCCCTGGTGCCGGTGAATACGGACTGGACCGTCTTCGTGCCGATGGACACCACCCGGCGCCTGAGCGACCGCACGGATATCGGCGACATCCTGATCCGCACCGCCGGCGAACTGCCCGCCGGCGCCCTGGAACAGGCGGTCGCGTCCTATCTCTCGGCCTTCCGCCCCGACATCGTCCTGGATGTGCGCACCGCCCGGCAGCTCATCGACCAAATGCAGACCCAGATGCGGCTCTACACCGTGCTTCTGGGCGCCATCGGCTCGATCGCGCTGATCGTCGGCGGGGTCGGGGTGATGAACGTGATGCTGGTCTCGGTCACAGAGCGTCGGCAGGAGATCGGCATCCGCATGGCCCTGGGCGCCCGGCGGCGCGATATCCAGTCGCTGTTTCTGATCGAGAGCATCCTGCTGTCGGTCACCGGCGGTATTCTGGGCGGTCTGCTCGGCATCGCGGCGGCGTGGGTCTTCGCCGATCAGACCGGCTGGACCTTCGTCGTCGCCCCCCTGGCGATCCCCCTGGGCGCGGGCGTGTCGGTGACGGTGGGCGTGTTCTTCGGCTTCTATCCCGCCGTCATGGCCTCTCGGCTCAACGTGGTGGAAGCGCTGCGCGGCGGGACCTGACGGCGCTGGTTTCACTCAACGGTCACGAAGACGTGGCATGGTCGCGCCATCTCAATCTCATGATGGGGTCCCGAGCCGTGTCCAATCCAATCCGCATCGCCGGCATCGGTGCCAATCTCGGCGGCGTCCGCGGCGATCTCGACGCCGTGCGCGCCGAGATGAACGCCCTGATCGCGCTCGGCGCCGACGTGGTCGAGTGCTACGCCTCCGATCTGGGCGTGGTGGCCGACGCCCGACCGATCCCCGGCCGGGTGGCGGAGCTGCGCGGGATCTGTGCCGAGCGGCCGCTGGCGGTGACCCTCCATGCCCCGATCCCCATCGACTTCATGGACCGCGACAATATCGATCTGCACCGGCGCGCCGCCCGGGTGTCAGTGGAACTGGCCGCCGAGATCGGCGCCGGGATCGTCGTCATCCATGCCGGCCGCACCCACCCGGACACCTGGGCGCGGGAGGCCGACGCCCTGCTGGCCTTCGAGCGCGACGAGCTGTCGGCAATCGGCGATATCGCGGTGGAGGCGGGCGTGCGGATCGCCCTGGAGAACATCAGCCCGAACCCGGCGGTGATCGCCGGCCGGCTCACCAGCTACTCGCTGGACCCGGCGGCCCTGGCCCGGCAGCTCGATCTGCTGGACCACCCGGGCGTGACCGGCTGCCTCGACTACAGCCACGCCAACCAGGGCGCCGGGCTGCTCGGCCTCGACCCGATCGCCGGAGCGCGCGCCATGGCACCGCTGACCGGACACATCCATATCAGCGAGGCGAGCGGCCGGCCCGCCATCCCGTCGATCGCCGCCCAACACGACTGGATGTATTTCGGCATCGGCGACATGCACGCGCCGCTCGGCACCGGCTGCATGGATCTCGACGCCCTGGCCGATGTCTCCCAGGTGCTGCCCGGCACCTATGCGATCCTGGAACTGCAGGGCCATGCACGGGCGATGCTGGGCGACAGCCTGGACCGGCTGCGGACCTTCGCCGGCCGCGTGAACGCCCTGGCGGAAGCGGCATGACCCGCCGACTGCCCCAGATCATCGCCCATCGCGGCGACAGCGCCAACGCGCCGGAGAACAGCCTTGCGGCCCTGGACAGTGCCATCGCTGCCGGCGCCGACCGGGTCGAGTGCGACGTGCGGATCGCCGGGGACGGCACCCTGGTCGTCTCCCACGACGCGGATCTGTCCCGCATCGCCGGGCGCCCGGTGCTGATCGACGATACGCCAGCGGAGGAGCTCGCCCGGATCGCCGCCGCGGCCGGGGCCTCGGTCCTGCCGCTGGCGACCCTGTTCGAGGCGGCGCGCGGTCGCATTCCGCTGATGCTGGACGTCAAGTCGCTGATCCCCGCCGTGCTGGAGAAGATCGCCGCCGACCTCGCGAAGACGGGCTTCGATCCGCGGCAGATCGCGCTGGGCCTGCGCGACCCGGCCCTTGTCGGGCCGGCCCGGCTCGTCCTGCCGACCGCGCGCGTTCTGGCGTTGAACGGCGGCACGACGCCGGTGGAGACTTTCCTGGCCGAGGAGGTGGAGCTGATCCGCCTGTGGGAACGCGACGCCGACGCCGAGACCGTCGCCGCCCTGCACCGTCAGGGCTGCACCGTCTGGGTGACCACCGGCGGCGCAGGCACCGAGCGGGACGTCGGCGATTGCGGGGCCGACCACCTTTTCCGGCTGATCGCCGCCGGGGCCGACGGGCTGCTGGTCAACGACCCGGCGCTCGGCCGCCGGGCGGTCCTCAGCGCTGCGTAGGCCTCAGCGCTGCGTAGGATCGAGCCGGGTCCGCAGCCAATCGCCGAACAGGCTCATCGACAGGGTGGTGACGAAAATCACCCCGCCCGGCAGCACCGCCAGCCACCAGGCGGTGAGCAGGTAGTCTCGCCCCTCCCCCAGCATCTGGCCGAGCGAGGTAAGCGGCGGCTGGATGCCGAGGCCGAGGAAGCTGAGCGACGTCTCCAGCAGGATCGTCTGCGGGAAGTTCAGGGTGAGCTGGACGATCAGCGGCCCCATAACGTTCGGCAGGATGTGACGGCCGTAGAGCCGAAGTGGCCGCGCGCCGAGCGCGCGCACGGCCACCGCATAGCCCTGCTCGCGGGCCGACAGCACCAGGCTGCGGGTCAGGCGGGCATAGGTCTCCCACCCGGCCAATCCCATCAGGGCGAGGAACAGGTAGAAATTGTTGCCGAGGAAGGCGAGGACCGCCAGGGCGATGATCAGGAACGGCATGGCCGCCTGCCAATCGACCAGCATCATCACGACTTCATCCACCCACCCGCCGCGATGTGCCGCCAGGATACCCAGGAACGTGCCGAGCACCGCGCCGATCAGCGTGCCGAGCAGGGCGAGCGCAATGGAAACCTGGGTAGCGATCAGCAGCCGCGACAGCAGATCCCGGCCGAGCTTGTCCGTCCCCAGCAGATGGCCCTCAATGGAGAGCGAGGACCAGAACGGCGGCTTGAGCCGGTACAGCAGGTCGGTTTCCTCATAGCCGTAGGGGGCGAGCAGCGGCGCCAGGACGGCGATCACGGAGACCACCACCAGGATCACGGCGGCGATCCGCACCAGCAACGGCATGCGCCAGGCCCCGGCGGATTTGGTCGCCGGTGGGGGGGACTGCACCGGGGGAGCGGTGGTCTCGACGGTTTCCGCGCTCATCGCGACCGCTCCCGACCGCCGACGCGGACCCTCGGATCCAGCCACCCATAGGCAAGGTCGACCAGCAGGTTGGCGGAGACCATGGTGATCGCGACCAGGACGACGATGCCCTGGACAATGGAGAGGTCACGGTCCGCCACGGAACTGGTGAGCAGCCGGCCCACGCCGGGCCAGGCGAAGACGTTCTCGGTCACCACCGCCCCGCCGATCATCCCGCCCAGGCTGAAACCGACGATGGTCACCACCGGGATCGCCGCGTTGGGGAAGGCATGCCACCACACCTGCCGGAACCGCGAGGCGCCTTCGGCCTCGGCCGTGCGCATGTAGTCGCGCGACAGCACCTCCAGCATTGCCGAGCGGGTGAAGCGGGCGATGGCGCCTGCGAAGGCGGTGGCCAGCGTGAAGACCGGCATCACCATGTGCTGCCATGTCCCGTAGCCGGAACTGGGCAGGACGCGGAGGTTCAACGCGAACAGCAGGATCAGCAGGATGCCGAGAAAGAAGTTCGGCATGGAGAAGCCGAAGACGGCGAAGGACATGGTCAGCCGGTCGATCCAGCTGTCCCGCCACACCGCCGCCAGCACACCCAGAGGAATGCCGAGCGCCAGCGAACAGAAGAACGTCGCCAGCCCCAGCTCCAGGGTCTTCGGCACCCGCTGCCAGATCAGGTCGATGGCCGGCTGGCTGTTGCGAAAGGAGATCCCGAAATCGCCGTGCAGCGCCGCCTGGAAATAGCGCAGATACTGCTCCCACAGGGGCCGGTCGAGACCCCAGGCGGCCCGATAATACTCCCGGATCTCCGGGCCGATGTCGTCAGGCAGGAGCTGCTGGGTCGGATCGCCGGTGAGACGCAGCACCACGAAGACGAAGGTCACCACCAGCCACAGGGTGACGATCGCCCGCAGCAGCTTGATCGCGGCATAGCGCAGGTTCATGGGAAAGCCTTCAGGGGTTGGGGGTCGGCCGCGTCGAGCCTGGCGCCGTCGGCCTGGCTGGCCTCGGCGTGGTGGCAGGCGACCGTGCGGCCGTCGGCCAACGGCCGCAGCGCCGGAAGTTCGACCCGGCAGCGCTCCGTGGCGAAGGGACAGCGCGGATGCAGCGGACAGCCGCTGGGCGGGTTCATCGGGCTCGGCGGCTCGCCGTCCAGCCGCAGGGGCCGCACCAGCCGGCCGCGCCGGGACCGGGCGGCCGGGACGGCACCGATCAGCGCCCGGGCGTAAGGGTGCGCCGGGGCGTCGAACAGGGCGCGGCAGTCCGCCACCTCCACGAACCGGCCGAGATACATCACCGCCACCCGGTCGGCCACGTGACGCACCAGGCTCAGATCGTGGGAGATGAAGAGATAGGCCAGCCCCAGCGTGCGCTGCAGGTCGCGCAGCAGGTTGACCACCTGGGCCTGGACCGAGACGTCGAGCGCAGCCACCGGCTCGTCGCAGACCACCAGTTTCGGTTCCAGCACGAGGGCGCGGGCGATCACCGCACGCTGCTGCTGGCCCCCCGACAGCTCATGCGGATAACGCTTGGCGAGGTCGCCGCCGAGGCCCACCGCCTCCATCATGGCATCGACCAGGATCCGTCGGTCGGCCGCGGTCGCCACGCCGTGAATCTCCAGCCCTTCGGCCACCTGACGCTCGACGGTCAGGCGCGGGTCGAGGGCGCTGCGGCTGTCCTGGAAGATGAGCTGCAGGTCCCGGCGCCGGTCTCGCCAGCGGGCATCGTTCGCCGCCGCCAGATCCTCGCCGTCGAAGCGGATGGAACCGGCGCTGGGGCTCAGCAGGTTGAGCACGAGATTGCCCACGGTCGACTTGCCGCAACCGCTCTCCCCGACCACGGCCAGGGTCTCGCCGGCGGCAAGCTCGAAGGACACGTCGGCCACGGCGGTCAGCTCGGGACGCGGCCCGAACAGGCTGGTGCGCGGCAGGGTGAACCGGCGGCTGAGCCCCTCCACGCGCAGCAGCGGGGGCGTCTCCGCGGAGTCGGCCGCGAGCGCGCTCATGCCGCCTCCGTCCGCAGGGCGAGCGGATGATGGCAGGCCACCGCACCCGTCAGGTCCGGAACCGTCGTCAGGCACATCTGGGAAGCGTGGGGGCAACGCGGCGCGAAAGCGCAGCCCCGGGGCATCGCCCGCAGGGACGGCACCGTCCCCTCGATCGGGGTCAGGCGCTCCACCTCGTCGTCCAGGAACGGCAGGGAGGTGAGCAGCCCCTGGGTATAGGGATGACGCGGGCGGGCGAAGACATCGGCGGCGGGCGCCAGTTCGGCGACGCGGCCGGCATACATCACCGCCACCCGGTCGGCGACCTCGGCCACAAGGCCCAGGTCGTGGGTGACGAACAGCATGCCCATGCCGAACTCCCGTTGGAGACGCGCCAGGAGCTCGACGATCTGCGCCTGCACGGTGACGTCCAGCGCGGTGGTCGGCTCGTCCGCCACCAGCAGGGCGGGTTCGCCGGCGATGGCCATGGCAATCATCGCGCGCTGCTGCTGGCCGCCGGAGATCTGATGGGGATAGTCGCGCGCCCGACGGGCCGGCTCGGGAATACCGACCAGGTCGAGCAGTTCGACGGCGCGGGTTGCTGCCTCGCGGCGGCCGGAGCCGGTGCGGATGCGATAGGCCTCCGCCACCTGCCAGCCGAGCGTGCGCACCGGGTTCAGGCCGGTCATCGGGTTCTGGAAGATCATGCCCATGCCCCGGGCACGGCGGGCCCGGTCGGCCCGGCTTCTGGGGTCCAGCGGAGCGCCCTTGAAGGCGATCTCGCCGCTCTCCACCGACACGCGCCTGCCGAACAGGCCCATCACGGACAGGCAGGTCAGCGTCTTGCCGCAGCCGCTCTCGCCGACCAGGCCCAGCGTCTCGCCGGGGCCGATCCGCAGCGACACGTCACGGACGGGAAAGACCGGACCGCCCGGAAGGTCGATCCGAACGGTCAGGTTGCGGACGTCGAGAAGAGATGGAACGTCGCTCGAATGCATAGGGATATCCAAATCGGAACGGCGACGGGGGCGACCGGACGGCAAGGTCCGATCGCCCCCGTGCCACGGCGTCAGCCGCCGACCCCGAAGGTCAGGTTGTAGGGACGGAAGTCCATGTAGTAGAGCGAGTACGGCTCCCAATGGACCGACTTCTTGAGCGCGTAGGTCTCAAGCGGGTTGTAGAGCATCGTGCCCGGGACCTCGTCGGTCCAGATGTCCAGCGCCTTGCGGTAGGCGTCCTTGCGGGCCGCCGTGTCGGTGCCGGAAACCAGCAGGTCCTGCTGCTTGTTGAACTCCTCCGGCGCCTTCCAGGCACGGTCGGGGAAGGCCTTGTTGTTCTGGACGTCGCTGATCCGGCCCCACTGGGAGACGAAGGAGCCGCTCGGATCCGGGATGCGGTGGGTGTTGGACCACGGGCGGATGTTCGTGCCCTCGGCCTTGGTGACCTGGGCCCAGTTCTCCACCGGCTCGACCTTCACGTTCAGGCCGACATCCTTCCACATCTGCTGCATCGCCTGAGCCGCCTCGAGGCTGTTCAGGTAGTAGTTCAGGGGCAGGCGGTAGACGATCTCCTCGCCCTTGTAGGACGACGACTTGACCAGTTCGCGGGCCTTGTCCGGGTCGAACGCGAACTCCGGATAATCGGCCAGGTAGATCTCGTAGTCCGGAAGCTGGTGACCGTTCGGGGTGAAGTTCTTGTCGTTCCACAGGGCCTTGCGCAGCAGCGCCCGGTCGATCGCCAGGGAGAGCGCCTGGCGGACGTTCTTATCCTTCATGAACGGCGCGTCCATGTAGAAGACCAGCATGTGGGTGTTGTCGAGCACGACCTGCTTCACGTCGATGTCGTCGTAGCCCTGCAGGACCTGGACCTGATCCGGCGGCACGTTGACGATGATGTCGAACTCGCCGCTGACCAGACCGGCGACGCGGGCGGAGGTCTCCGGCACCACCTTGAAGGTGATGCTGCTGGCGGTCGGCATGCCGCCGAAATACTCGTCGTTGGCGACCAGCTTGATGTACTCGCCGTCGACGAACTCTGCGATCTTGAACGGGCCGGTGCCGACCGGGCTGCGGCGCACCTGGTCGTAGCCGCGGGTCAGGTAGTCGCGGGCGTTGACGATCCAGCTCGCATAGCCGGCCAGACGCTGCTCCATCATCACGTCCGGAACGCGGCTGACGATCCGCACCGTGTACTTGTCGATGCGCTCGGCGTGGCTGATCGTGTTCATCTCCTGCCGACCGGTCGGGACGATCGGACGGTCGCCCAGCATGCGGCCCTGGGTGAAGGTGAAGACCACATCGTCGGCGGTCATCTCGTCGCCGTTGTGGAACTTCACGCCCTGGCGCAGCTTGAACTCGATGGTCTTGTCGTCGATCCGCGTCCAGCTCTCGGCCAGGCCCGGCACCAGCTTGGAGCCGCTGCCCTTGCCGTTCGCGAGGAAGTCGCGGCGGATCAGGCTGTCGAACATCGAGTAGATGATGCGGACATGGACGTTGCCCATGCCGTCGGCCGGCTCGAGGGTGTCGGGAAGATCGTTGACCGCGACGACCAGCTCCGGCCGATCGTCGGCCAAGGCCGGTCCGGCCATCAGGCCGAGCGCGACGAGCGCGCCCACGGCCAGGCGGAAGAAGCCTCTCATGGCTCATACTCCAGTATGTGAACAGACCTGGAGTGTCGCAGGAGGCGATGTTGGTTATGTGAGAGCTTTGCGGACTCTTTGTTGCTGTTGGCTGGTCGTTTCGATGACCGAGCGGCTGCAGTTTTGTGACGCCGCCCTCAGCAACCCGGGCCGCACGCGGCGGGCCGTCAGGGAGCGAACAGGGGGAAGCTCACCCCCAGCGCCCAGGCCAGGACGAGGCCCAGGGCGAGGCCGGAGGCGAGCGGACCGGCCCGGACGGCCGAGGCCCGCCCTACGGTGCCGAAGACGAGATAGAAGACGAGCACCACGGGCGCGATCATCAGCAGGAAGAACAGTCCGCTGAAATCCAGCGCCACGGCGACGCCCAGGGACACCAGGAAGCCGGCCCGCAGGACCAGCCTCTGTGCGATCCGAGCGCGCAGGGTGAGCACCGCGTCGGCCACCATGAACGGCACAGCACCCAGGGCCATGGCGGCGACGATCCAGAACCGCCCCGCCGTCGGCCAGAAATTCGCCACGTAGCGGTCCAGCGCAAACCCGAACAGACAGCACCAGCCCAGAACCAGCAGCAGGGCCGCGATGGAGACCCGGCCGACGGGAAGCCTCCATCTCCAGATCAGCGCGAGCTGGAGCAGGCCGAACAGCGCCAGATGCAGGGCCAGATAATCGGCGACCAGCACCGGCAGCAGGTTCGGATTGAGCGGCACCGCCACGAGCGGTGCGAGCACCGCCGGCAGGACCGTCGCCACCGCCACCTGCCGCCAGCTCAGCCTGCCCGATGCCGGTTCGTCTGCCGGCAGAGACCGGGCCATCCCGCCGAAGATCAGCACCAGCCCGCCAAACAGGCCGAGGATCGCCCATCCGGTCGGCCAGAGTGTCGTGCCGGCGCCGCGGCCGTAGGCCCGGTCGATCCAGTCCACCGCCGCCGCCCGCGCGTCCCGGTTCTGCAGGATGGAGACATGATCGGCCAGCGGTGCCACCTCCGCCCGGCGGACCACCGGCCCGGCGGTCACCGTCTCGTCCTCCTGTGCGTCCGGCGCAACCAAACGCGCCGCCCGGAGCGCGGCGTCCCGCAATCCCGGCTCCCACGCCCCGGTGATCATCAGCAGGTCGCGGGGGCTCTGCGACGTTATCGCCTGAGAGAAGGCCGAGATCAGAACCACCGGACCGATATCGTCGCGCTCGGCGGCGACCCGGGCGAGCACGTCGGTCGCCATGGAATGCCCGAGCAGCGCCACCGGCGCCCGCCCGTCGGAAACCGCGTCGATCACCGCATCGGTCTGCGCCATCAGCAGCCGCGTGGTTCCCTCTACCGCGGTCACGTCGCCCGACATCGGCAGCGGATGGCGGCCATGACCGAGGAAATCGAAGCTGAACACCCGGTACCCCGCCCAGGCGAGCGGCAGGGCGTACCCCTGCATCATCTGCCGTGAGCCGGCGAAGCCATGGGCCACGACCACGACCGGCCCCTCGGCACCCGCAAGGGCGTAGGCGCTCACCGGCGTCTCGCCAACCGTCAGGGTTCGGATTTCCACCCCGCGCCGCGCCCCCTCCAGGACCGCCACCGACCCGAGGATCAGGACCAGCGCCACGGCAATCCGAAGCAGGCGCCCTGCGGCAGTCAGATCCGGCATCCCCGTCCTCCTCCCACGACCGCGCGCCGGCGACCGGACGACCGCCTTCCGGCAAGTAATAGCGCGGCCCGCCTCCGCGATCCCGGTCTTTCGCGGCCCGGCGGTCGGGACGGCGCAAGTTGACAGGACCGCGCGGACGCCACATGACGGTGGACGAGACCACCGCACGGAAACCACAGCATGGCCCGACTGATCCGGCGACTTCTCCTGGCGGTCTTTCTCGTCGTCGTCGTGCTGCCCGTGCTGCTGATGCTGCTGTACCGCGTGGTACCGCCGCCCGGCACCCCACTGATGCTGGTCCGCAGCGCCCCGGTGGATTACCGCTGGGTGGGGATGTCGGACATCGCCCGCGACGCCGGTCGGGCGGTCGTGGCCTCCGAGGACCAGACCTTCTGCGAGCATAACGGCATCGACTGGCGGCAGATGAACAAGGTGCTGGAGGAGTTCCGCGAGACCGGCCAGCCCAGCCGCGGGGCCAGCACCATCACCATGCAGCTCGCCCGCAACCTGTTCCTGCCGCCCTCGCGCTCGATCCTGCGCAAGATGGTCGAGATCCCGCTGGCGCTTGGCCTCGAACTTCTCGTGCCCAAGAAGCGGATCCTGGAGCTGTACCTGAACGTGGTGGAGATGGGCGACGGCATCTACGGCGTGGAGGCCGCCGCCCAGCGGCATTTCGGCAAGCCGGCCAGCGCTCTGTCCCGCGGCGAAGCGGCGCGCATTGCGGCCATTCTGCCGAACCCGCTGGACCGCGATCCGGCCCGGATGGGGTCCCGCGCCGGCGAGATCGCCCGCGACATCCCCAGGCTCACCCAGCTTTACGGATGCTTCGAGGGCTGACAGCCGGCTGCACACGCACCCCGGCACCAGATCCTTTCGGCACGAAATAAATTCATAACGAGATATTCAAACTGAATCTTCTACTTTTCTAGTTTCGATTAAAAAAGACATACCTAAGATATGGACTTAGATTTCGAGAAGCGATCAATTCTGAGACCCATAGAACATGGCTCATAACTCAGCAATTAATTTAAATTCCACAACTCATTTCGCGGCGACGCCCTGTACCGGAGCGCTCACGGCCCTGGCCGTCATCGACACCGCTGTTCCGCACCAGGCGCCGCTGCTCAACCTGCTGACGAACGCCTGCCGAATTGCCGGGCTGGCGAAACGGATTTCGCCGATCCTCGGGCTCGCCGCCGCAATCGCGCAGGCAGGCAGGGGTCTTTCCTCGATCCATCTGTTCAGCCACGGCGCGCCCGGCCTCGTGCATCTGGCGGGATCGCACGTCACCGAGGCCGATCTGGCCCGGCCCGACATCGCGGCGCTGCGGCAGGCATTGGCGGGCCGACCGCTGGTCCTCTATGGCTGCTCGGTCGGCCGGGGCCAAATCGGCCGGCGCTTCGTCGAGGCCCTGTCGGCCGCCCTGGCCGCCCCGGTGCTGGCCTCCTCCACGCCGACCGGTGCCGCGTGGCGCGGCGGCGACTGGGCGTTCGATCTCTCGGCGGGCGCGCGGCCGCATCACAGTGAGCTTCCTTTCGGCCCGACCCGAATGGCCACCTGGCCGGGCCTTCTGATGGCGACCGTCACCAGCACCGCCGGCGACAACGTCACGGCCGGCTCACTTGGGCTCGCGGCGACTACAACCGATGCGACGATCAGCTTCAGCAATCTCGACGGCCAGACCATCACTCTGACGCAGTCGCCGCAATTCGTGCGCGGCTCTGCCACAGAACTCAGTTTCACGAACGGCACCACCTCGCTCACCATCGGCGGGTCGACCCTCGTTTCAAATTCGCACCTTTATTTCGAATTGACCGCCGGTCAGTCGCTGACAATCAATTCGGCTTTCGACTTCACGACAGCGGCGAATGTCGTCCTGGCCGAGGGCGGCGGGACGCTCTCCCTTAACGGGTCGCTCAGCGATGTCGGTCTGCTGTGGATTCAAGACAATTCCAACGCCGAAATCGGAACGACGACCTCCCCGACCAGTGCGCAGATCGATTCCGGCACCCTGAGGTTCGCGACCAGCGCCACCTATACCACCGCGATCGAATTCGATGGTGCGGGGACGATCCATACCGGCAGCAACAACGTCACGCTCTCCGGGAATGTGACATGGTTCGGCGGCACGGCCGCCATGACGAAGTCGGGCTCCGGCACGCTGACGCTCAACGGGACAGGGTCCACCGGCGGCACCATGACAATCAGTCAGGGAACGCTGTCGGTCGCGGGCGACAGCAACCTCTCCTCCGGCGCGGTGACGATCAACGGCGGCACGCTGGCTGTCACGGGCGCCGGCACGATCAACAACACCATCACGATCGGCGCGTCGGGCGGAACGATCAATACAGGCGCCGCCGTCTCTCTGAGCGGCGTGATCGGCGGCACGGGAAACCTGACCAAGGCGGGGACCGGCACGCTGACGGTGACCGGAACGAATACCAATTCCGGCACCACCACGGTCAGCGCCGGCACCCTGTCGGTCGAGTCATCCGGCAATCTCGGCTCCGGGTCCGTCGTCCTGAACGGCGGCGGCCTGGCTGTCACCGGCACGACGACCATCTCCAACGACATCTCCGGGACCGGCAGCCTGACGAAGTCCGGCACCGGGACCACCATCCTGAGCGGCACGAACACCTATACCGGCGGGACCACGATCGGCGCCGGCACGCTGCAGGTCTCCGGTGGAAGCGCCCTGGCCGACGGCGGCGCGGTGACCGTCTCCCCCGGAGCCACCCTGGACCTTAACGGCACCAGCGAAACCATCGGCAGCCTCAGCGGCAGCGGGACTCTCAACATCGGCAGCGGCACCCTCACGCTGACGGACTCCGCGTCCACGACCTTCAGCGGCACGATCAGCGGGAGCGGCACGATCGCGGGGGGCGGCACCTACACCGTCGCCTCTGGCGCCACCCTGGGCGGCACCAGCACCTTTTCCACGGCGGTCACGGTCGCGAACGGCGGCACCATCGCGCCGGGCAATAGCCCGGGCATCATCTCGACCGGGAACCTGACCCTCGCCAGCGGCTCGACCGCGACCATGGAGATCGACGGCAACACGGCCGGCACCGGCTACGACCAGATCAAGGTCACCGGCACCGTGACCCTCTCCAACGCCACGCTGAACGCGACCCTCGGCTACACGCCAGCCAGTGGAGACGTCTATACGCTGATCGACAACGACGGGGTCGACGCCGTCACCGGGGCCTTCGACGGGCTGGCGGAGGGGGCCACCCTCACCATCGGCGGCAGCACCTTCCAGATCAGCTACCTGGGCGGCACCGGGAACGACGTTACCCTGACCTACCGGCCGCCACCGGCGTCGGACTCCGGCGGAGCGGCCGGCGGCCAGCCGGCATCGGGATCGGGATCGGGATCGGGATCGGACACGGTTTCGGGCACGGCGGGCAACGATATCCTGCGCGGCTACGCCGGCAACGACACGCTGCGGGGGTATGGCGGCCTCGACGTGCTGTACGGCAACGCCGACAGCGACCTGATCTACGGCAACCAGGGCGCCGACACGCTGTACGGGGGACAGGGTACCGACACGCTCTATGGCGGCCAGGATGCGGACATACTGTGCGGCAACAACGCGGCAGACCGGCTGCACGGCAACGGCGGCGGCGACCTGGTCTACGGCAACGCGGGGGACGACGGGCTCTGGGGCGAGGACGGAGCCGACACGCTGTATGGCGGACAGGGCGCCGACACCCTGTCCGGCGGAGCGGGCGACGACCGACTGTTCGGCAATCTCGGTGCCGACGTCTTCCGGTTCGGCGACGCGGACGGGGCCGATACGGTGCATGACTTCACGATCGGCCAGGACGTGCTGGCGGTCGCAGCCGGCGTCAACGGATCCGGAATCGCCACAACCGCCGACCTTCTCGCCCGGCTGACCGACGACGGCGCCGGCAACGCCCTGCTCGACCTGTCGGCAGGAAACTCCGTCACCCTGATCGGCGTGTCCGCCAGCCAGCTCGGCACCGACAGCTTCCTGATCGGCTGAGCGGTAAAACGAGGAAAGACCGGGCGTCCATCACACGCCCGGTCCCCCCCTCGCAGCCAGCCGACCACTCCCCAATCGGCTGACCCCGCCACCTGCAGCCGGTCCCACCCGCCTGCGGTGCCTTCCGTCGGCTCTGTCCCTAATCGGCGGGGCACCGAGCCATTTCAATGTCGGGACACGCGCCGGTCCGCCCACAGCCCAAGGCGTTCGCGGCGAGTTCGTCCGGCCCGACGAACCAGAGCTTGTCCGAGCCGGGGACGAGGTAGACTTCCGCGCTGTTCGTAACGCGCACCAGACAGCCGCCATCGGGCAGCGGGTCGCCTTCATCCACGTCGTCGGGGTCGATGTCGGTCCTGACCGGCGGCTTGCTGCGGAAGAGAAGAGCGAGCACCCGGCGGTCCGGCACCAGATGCCGCCGCCCGCCGAGCACCAGATAGGTCGTGCCGCAGTTGGGCGGTTGAAGCAGTGTTCCGTTGAGGTCGTTGCGCCGTGCCATCGCCGTCCTCCCCTCGCGGTCTTGCGAGCGGGCCGGGTATTCGGACCCGACCTCGCCCTCCCTGATGTCCCGACTGTGCGGCAGCGGCGGCGCGAAGTCCTGAGATCGAGGTGAAATCGACACGAAATTTCGCCTCGTTCCCGAGACCGGCCGGGACCTCAATCCGTGGACAGCGACCAGCGGATCGCCGTGCTCGGCTCGTCGGGGCTCCCCTGGGAGATGACCCGGGCGCCGGGGATGAACAGCATGTTGATCGCGGATGTCTTGGGGAGTGGGTGGCGTTTGCCGTTGACGACCTGGTAGACGACCATGTCGTCGGGCAGCTGCAGCAACATTCCGTTCAGGTCTGGGCGAAGCACCATCGGAACCTCCGGGTTTGATGGGATAGCGCGGCCCGCCGCGCCGTGATGCCTCCCAGCCTCGCCGATGCCTTCCGTGGAATCCTGATCGCTGCGCGAAATCTTCCTGAAGACGGTGCCGCAACGATCCGGCCCCGGCGGCGCTCCGGCCGCCGGAGCGTCGGACTGGAGCGGTCAATCGTAGTCCGGCGTTCCCAGGTCCACCTCCACGTCGATCCGTCCCGCTCCGCCGCGGGCGAACTCCGGCCTTGGCTGCGGGAAGTTGCCGCGATCGGCCTTCTCGGCATATTTCTGCAGCCAGTTCCGGTCGCCCACCCCGCCCTTCCGCTTGTCCCGGGCGATCTCGTCGGCGGCGAGCCGGGCGATGCGCGGCGCCGCCACGCTGGTCCCGGACTGCCGGACCAGGTAGCCGCTCTTCGATCCGGCGCTGAGGACGCCCCGCAGCACCGGAGAATGGTCGCCGAGCGCCGCCGCATCCGGCCCCTTCCGGCTCGGCACCGGTCCGGAGGCGGAATAGTCGGAGATCAGGCTGTTGCTGCGGGTATAACTGGCGATGACCAGCGGCGCCTCACCCGTCGCGAGACCGTTCAGGGTCCCGGCCCGGCGGATCGGACAGTGGGTCCCCGGCGGATCCACCGGCAGCGGTGCACCGTAGGCGTCGAATTTCTGATAGTCAGGATTGTTGAAATGCGCCTGCCGGCCGCGGGGCGGAAAGCCCGGCAGGGAGTCGTCGCGGCGGACCCACACTTCCACCGCCGCCCCGTCCTGCGGCGCCGCCGCAGCCGCTTCGTCTGCGCCGAAGCGCTTGCGCCAGATCTCCACCCGCCAGTCGCCCATCGGCGCCAGTCCGGCACCGCCGTGGACGCTGTAGGTGCGGTTGACCGACAGGACGATCGACGCCCGGTTCACCGTCCGGTTGGCCGCCGCATAGGACAGGCGGGCGATCTCCCGTCCGTCGCGGTCCAGCAGGCGGTAGATCCGGTCGGAGCCCGCGGTGATCGTCGCGGACGCCCCACCCCCGGGGGCCGTGACGGTCACGCTGACCGGGTTCCAGCCCGTGTGATCGACCGTCGGCAGCCACATCTCCACATGGCTGTCCGTCCGGTCGTCCGGCAGGATCCTCAGGTCGAGGGTCGCGGTCCCGGTCTCGCCGATCTCGGCCAGGGCATGGGTCCGGGACAGGTTGGTGTTTCCGGCGGGCAGCACCATCCGGCGGATCGGGCCGTCGCCCCGGTCGACCGCCCGCTGGATGAGACTTGGGATCAAGCCGGAGCCGTCATGCGGTCCGCTCAGCGTGCCGTAGCTGAAGTTGAACACCATCGGCGCCACCGAGCCGTCGGGCAGCCGGAACCGCCGACCCTCCCGTTCCAGCCTGTGCAGCGCCAGCAGCAGGCTCGGATACAGATTGGCGCCCGAGGTGTCGGCGGTGACCCGCCAGGGCAGCGACGCGCAGAGGATCGGCCTGTGCGCCGGTGCCTTGTCCATCGGATAGCCTGCCGCCAGGGCCGCCACGTGAGTGCCGTGGGACTGCCGCAGCGCCAGGGGCGAGAAGCCGCCGCCGGCAAGGTCGATGGCTCCCGCCGCAACGTACAGGGCGTCCTCGTCGGTCAGGCCGAAGGCCGTGTACTCCTTAAGCAGCTTGTCGATCGCCCACTTGTCCAGCGAGCGGCCATGCACCTCTCGCCGCCATCCGCGCCGGTGGCGGTCGTGGAGCGGCGTCGACATGATGTAGGCGAGATGCACCCGGCTGGACGTTTCGCCGTCCCGGAACAGGGAATTGGCGAAGCCCACCGCATCGTCGATGACGGCGGTCACGACCGTGTCGTCGTAACAGTGGACGACCTCATCCGGCAGGGGCACACCGTCCTCAGACGGGTCGAGCCGCAGATGCGTCTCCGGGACGACGCCGCCGAGATAGACGCCGGCGGTGCCGAAGGCGTTGCCCCGCCGGTTGGCCGACCGGATCAGCGGCGCACGGGCCAGGAGCGTCACGCTCCGCATCCCCTCGGCAGCCCGGTCCTCCGCGTCATAGACGTCGGGAACCAGAAGCTGACCGGGGAAGTCGCGCTCGGCCAGCTCCTGGAACGCGTCCAGGCTGAGATCCTCCAGATGGAAGATCGCCGACCACCAGAGCTCGTCGAGCGGGCCGGGGTAGGTGCTCGGATCCCGGCTCAGCCGGTAATCGGTGACCGGGTCCATCGCGCCCGGATCCCCGTCGTCTTGCCAATCGACCTGCATGGGTGCCTCCTGCAGCCTGGAAGAAAAGAGTCGCCGCCGTCAGTCGATCGGCTTTTCCCATTCGGCTAGGGCGCGGTGGCGCAACCAGCGGAATGCCTCCGATCCGGCTTCGTCGCCCTTCGTTTTCTTCGTGCTGCTGGTCATCCAGTGCCGGCCCTTCTTGCCGGCCGAGGATCGCTGCTGGTCGTCCTTCGGATCATAGAGGTCGTGCCAATGGAAATCCTCATCGGCCGGGAATAGATGCCCGTCGAAATCGGCCGTGCTCCGCGTCTCGATCTTCTTCTCGCCCAGGCTCCAGATGAAATCGGCCAGGGTCAGTCCGAGGATTGCGCCAGCCACGCTGTCGACCGGGAAATGCACGCCGGCAACCGTCCGGTTGACCGCGATCCGCGAGGCCTGACGCATCAGCATCTCGCCCCAGACCGCTTCCTGCTTGGAATCCGGATGGTGGGTCGAATGGCGCCGCAGCTTCCAGATCAGCCGGGCGAGCAGGAACGCCTCGGTGGCGTGTCCGCTGGGCAGCGTCGGATGCGTCGGGGTCGGGATCGCCGGCTGGATCTGCGGCGAGAACTCGATGGGGCGCGGCAGGGCCAGTCCGTATTTGATCCGCATATACAGGACGTTGGCGCAGCTGAGCGCGGTGTACAGGAACTCCAGGGTGTGCGGCGTTCGGCCCGGATCCATATACAGGATCGAGGCATAGAACGGAATCAGGGCCGAGGTCTGAACCAGGATCTCGCGGGCCCGGTCCTGACGCAGGTCGGCATAGGCGATCAGGTACTTCGTCTGCTCGCGCAGCTGTTCGATGGACGGGGCAGCGATCCGCACCAGCGGCTCGGCCGTCATCCGATGCTTCGGCCCGGGATCGACGGCGGTGCTCAGGACCTGGGCGACCGGCGTCTCTCCCTCCCGATCGACGGTCACGGCCACGCGCGAGGCGAACTCGAACATGAAGATGCTCGCCCGCACCACCGGCGAGAAATGCGGCAGACCGCGGACCGGGTCATGCGAGACCCGCGGGTCGTGCTCGAGAAACGGAACGGTCGGCCCGACGATCCCGTCCCGGTTGGTGATCAGCGCCTCCGACGCCACCGGCGATTCCGGCATGCCGAAGCTGCCGAAACTCCCAAAACTTCCGAAACTCCCGAAGCTGCCAAAGCTCCCGAAACTGCCGAAGCTGCCGAAACTTCCGAAACTGCCCTCAGGCGATCCGCTCAATCCGTTGGTCATGCTGGTCTCTCCCCCGTTTGGAAACCTCAGTCCGGTACCCCCGCACTCCGAAGCGCGTCGGCGATGCGGCGCCCGATCTCGAAATCGGCGCTCGGCGAACTACCGAGCCAAGTGCCGATGCGCAGGTTGGGCTGCAGCCGGAGCAGTTCGCGGGCCGTCTTCCGCGCCGCCTCCTCCTGGCCGAGATTGATCTGGGCGACGGCTTTGATCCGCAATGTCGAGGTGTGGGTGCGGTTCAGGCGCAGCGACATGTCGGCGAGTTCCAGCGCCCGCACATGATCCCCGTTCGACAGATGCGCGCCGGCCGCCAGCGCTAGGAAGAAATACCGGTGGGGGTCCAGCGGCGCGAGCAGCAGGGCGCGCTCGGTATCACGCACCGCCGCGGCTCCCTTGCCCTCGAAGGAGTACAGGGTGCCCCGCAGCAAGCGCCCGACCGCATCGCTGGGGTTGATGTCGAGGGCGGTGTTGTAGCGGTCCTCCGCCTCGTCCAGCCGCCTGAGCAGGTTCGTCAGCACGAACCCCTCGCTGGTGAGCGCCAGCGAATTGTCGGGGTCGATCTCCAGCGCCCGGCCGGAGCAGGTCAACGCCGCCTCCGCGTCCTGGGCCGGGGCGTCCGACCAGCCCTGCTGGACCCGCAGGACGTGCCACCGCGCCATCCAGGACAGCGGCGCCGGCTCCTGCGGCCACCGCTCGATCAGGGACGACAGCATGCTGTGGGATTCCTCGAAATCCGGCGGCGACAGGCGGTGCATCAACCCGACCGCGCCGATGAGCTGGGAATAGGCCGGCAGCGACGTGAACGGCATCGACCGGGCGCGCTGGCTCTCGCGCAGGAAGATCGCCCGGCGGATCCGGCCGACGATGGTCTGGATCGTGTCCGGCTCGTTGAGCAGCGACGGCAGGGTGGTCTCAACCCGGTCCGCCCAGAGGATCCGCCCGGTTTCCGATTCCGCGAATTCCAGGCCGAGCAGTACCCGGTCGGCATCGCCCATCATCGTGCCGGAAATGACGTAGTCGGCGCTCAACGTGCGGCCGATCTCCTCGAGCGAGGCGTCGCGCGACCGGAAATACGTCGCCGACAGCCGGGAGACGACATAGAGCTCCTGGGATCGGGACAGGGCGTAGATGATCTCCTCGGCAACCACCTCGCCGACGACTTCCTCGGCGACGCTGCCGCTGCCGGCATCGCGGGCACGCAGCGGGATCACGGCGATGGTCGGCAGCAGATCTTCCGACCAGTGGTGGGCGGCGACCCGGGGAAACGCTGCAGCCACTGCTGGGGTCGGGGGCGGCAGCGGCGCGACCGTCGGCCCGGAGGACGGGCGGGCCGGGGCCGAGGCCGGCTGCAGAATGAATCCGCGTTTGGGGATCGTCCGCAGCACCTCGCGGGTGCCGTCGCCGATGGCGCGTCGGATATCGGCGATGCACTGGGTCAGGCTGTCGTCGGTGACGCTGACATTCGGCCAGACCGCCTCGATCAGCCGGTCGCGCGAGACGAGCTGTCCGAGGTTCTCCACCAGCAGCTGGAGCACGCGGGCCGACTGCGCCCGCAGGAAGACGTCGGATCCCGTCCGGTCCAGCAACCGGCCCGTCTCCGGGTGGTATTCGAGCAGGCCGAGACGCAGCGGAGATTGACACTGACCGGCATTGGGCACGTCGGCCTTCCCCTCATGAACGCTAAGGCCCAAGCCTCGCCGCCCGGACTCCCATTCGCGACGCCGGACCGACCCAACGGACCTACCGATTCCCAGAGGCCCCACACCTCCTCATAGCCGTGATTTTAGTCACATCAACACAAAAAGGATATTCAATCTCTGTCACTCGCGCTTTCCGCGATGCTTTTTACCGACCTTCCGCATAGCCTTTCAATACCCCCAAAGAGGCGGCCGGCCCCGGACCCTGGACCGCCAAGCCTGCGCGGTTGCTCGCCGTCCCCCGTGACTTCTCGCTCGTTCGGTGAGACGGTTCGCCGACCCGACCTTCAACGGAGACAGTGGACATGGAGCGGTACACCGGGGGATGCCTGTGCGGGGACGTGAGGGTCGAGGCCACCGGCCGCCCTCTTCGTGTCGGGGTGTGCCACTGCATGGACTGCCGCAAGCAGCACGGCGCGCTGTTCCATGCCTCGGCCATCTTCCCGCAGAGCGCGGTGACGGTGACGGGCACGACCGCCGAGTATGCCGGCCGCACCTTCTGCCCGCGCTGCGGCAGCTCGGTCTTCTCGCGCAGCGGCGACGAAATGGAGATCAACCTCGGCACCCTCGACGCGCCCGAGCAGTTCGTGCCGACCTACGAGCTCTGGACGATCCGGCGGGAATCCTGGCTGCCGCCCTTTGCGGTCGATCGGCGCTACGAACGCGATCAGGACGATTCCGACGATTCCGGAAGCTAAACTATCCGCCCTCCTCGGCGTCCAGCGCCCGGCGCAGGCGGCGGATAATGGCAGCCCGCCCGCGTTCGTCGGCAGCGGCATCCACCTGTTCGGAGATGGCCAGCAGCAGTTTCGACAGGTCGTTGTGCCAGTCGAGACGGGCGACCTTCTCCGGCGGCAGGCGCCGCGGACGGGCACCCTCGACCACGCAGGTGGCGACGCCGTCCAGATCGTAGAGATCGTCCAGTTGCGGCGCGACGATCCGGGTTTCCGGGAAGAGCGAAGCGACCCGCGCCTGCAGCGCCGTCAGCGCGGTCTCTTCGCCGTGGGTCAGGAAGATCGTCCCGGACACCGGCCCGCGGTTCTGCAGCCAGGAGACCAGTTCGCTGGCATCGGCATGGCCGGAATACAGGTCGAACAGGCTGATCCGCGCCTTGACGTCGATCTCCTCGCCCTGGATCCGGACCCGCTGCGCGCCGTCCAGCAGGATGCGGCCGAGCGTGCCCTGGGCCTGGAAGCCCGCAAGCATCACCGTGGCATTGCGCCGCCACAGATGGGCCTTCAGGTGGTGTCGGATGCGCCCGGCATCGCACATCCCGCTGGCGGCGATAACGACGAAGAAGCCGGTGAAGCGGTTGATCGCCTTGCTCTGATCGACCGTCTCGGTGAACCGGACCCGGCGGGCGTTCAAGGCGGCGCGCAGCAGATCGCCCTGTTCGATCTCGTCGGCGTGCCGGTCGAAGATCTCGCTCGCCCGGGTGGCCAGCGGCGAGTCCACGAAGATCGGCGCGGAGGGGATCTCCCCCGACTGCATGAGCAGATGCAGATCGACCAGAAGCTCCTGGGTCCGCTCCACGGCGAAGGACGGAATGATCAGCGGCCCCTCGACCGCCGCCGCCTTGCGCACCTCCTCGGCGAGCTGGGCCCGGCGCTCGTCGACCGAGACGGTCGGCCGCTCCCGGTTGCCATAGGTCGACTCGCAGAACACGTGATCGAGCCCGGTGGGTCCCTGGGGATCGGGATGCAGCAGCTTGAAGCTGGGGCCGATGTCTCCGGAGAACAGGAGCCGCAGCGGACGCTCGCCCGCTCGGTCGATCTCCAGTTCCAGAGAGGCCGATCCGAGAAGGTGCCCGGCGTTCCAGAACTGGGCCCGGATCCCGGGCGCCACCGGCGTCCAGGTCTGGTACTCGGCCGGGCGGAACAGGGTGAGGCAGTCCGCAGCGTCGCGCGGGGAATAGATCGGGGTGACCGGGTCGCGCCCGCGCTGGGCATTGCGCCGGTTGAGACGCGCCACCTCGACTTCCTGAATGTGCGCGGAATCCGGCAGCATCACCGAGCACAGGTCCACGCTCGGCCGGGTGGCATGGATGGGCCCGGCGAAGCCCAGCTTGACCAGTTTCGGCAGAAGGCCGCTGTGGTCGATATGCGCATGGGTCAGCAGCACCGCGTCGATGGCGGACGGCTCAAACGGGAACGCGCCGTAATTCAGCTCCCGCTCCGACTTGGAGCCCTGGAACAGTCCGCAATCCACCAGGATGCGCGCCTGTTCGGTCTCCAGCTCGTAGCAGGAGCCGGTGACGCATCGCGCCGCCCCGTGAAACCTGATCTTCACCGACGCCACGGACCGCTCCTCGGGCGCCCGGCGCCGCCGTCCCGTCGATCCGGATTGTTCTCCGCAGAATAGGGGGCTTTCAGAATAACGCTCATCATCCGACCTTCGATGGCTGCCATCCGGCGACCTTAGCAGGCCGGAGCCGTCGTGAATTGACGTGCATCAATGCGTCCGCCGTTCCCGATCGGGACTATGATGTCGACGCGTCTCGAGCATCGACGCACGGCAGCATCGTCGCGGATTCAGAGGATTGTCGGAAGGTCTGTCCCGCAACGGCTTCAGGAAGCGGAATCCCATGAGAAAGAGCCTGCCCGTTCTGGCCCTTATTGGCGTCATAGGGGCGCTCGGCGCCTGGTATTGGTACGGTTGGCAGGAGACGTCGCTGCCGGCGGGCCTGGTCAGCGCCAACGGCCGGACCGAGGCCGGGCGGATCGACATCTCGGCTAAATCCTCCGGCCGCCTGGACGAGGTCCTCGCCCGCGAGGGCGATATGGTCGAGGCCGGTGCCGTCGTCGCCGTGATGGACGCGGCCGAGGTCGATGCCAGGCTGCGCGAGGCCGAAGCGGTCGTGCGGCAGACCGAAGAGGGGCTGAACGAGGCGCATGCGCTGCTCGCCCAGCGCGAGAGCGAGCGGGTTTATGCGGAGCGCGAGCTGAACCGGGCGGAACAGCTTGCCGAGCGGGGATACACGCCGGCCGAGACGGTCGATCTGCGCCGGGCGCAGCATAAGACGGCCGTCGCCGCGGTCGCCTCCGCCAAGGCCGGCATCGCCCGGGCGAACGCCTCGATCGAGGCCGCCAAGGCAACCGTCGAGCGCATCGCCGCCGATCGCGACGACCATTTCCTGCGCGCGCCCAGGGCCGGACGTGTCCAGTATCGCCTGGCCGAACCGGGCGAGATCGTGGCCGCCGGCGGCCGGGTTCTGTCGCTGCTCGACCTGACCGACGTGTACATGACCGTCTACCTGCCGACCGACGCCGCCGGGCGGCTGCGTTTCGGCGCGGAGGCTCGCCTCGTCTTCGATGCCGCGCCCGATTACGTGGTGCCGGCCTCGGTGACCTATGTCGCCTCGGAGGCCCAGTTCACCCCGCGCTACGTCGAGACCGCCAGCGAGCGGGAAAAATTGATGTTCCGGGTCAAGGTGACGCTCCCACCGGACGTGCTCGAGCGCCACCGGGACGTGGTCAAGACCGGGGTTCCGGGGGTGGCCTATATCCGCCTCGACCCGTCGGTGCCGTGGCCGGAATCCCTTGCCGTCCGGCTCCCCGATGTCCGCTGACCCGGAGCCCTGCATCCGTCTGGAGGGTGTGCGGCACCGGTACGGCACCACCGAGGCGCTGGCCGACATTTCGCTCTCCCTCATGCCGGGCCGGACTCTCGGACTGATCGGACCGGACGGGGTCGGCAAGTCCACCCTCCTCGGCCTGATCGCCGGCATCCGCCGCAGCCAGCAGGGCACCGTCACCGTCCTCGGCGCCGATATGACGCAAGCCGGCGGGCGCGCCGACGTCTGCGGCCGGATCGCCTACATGCCCCAGGGGCTGGGGCGAAACCTCTATTCGACGCTCTCGGTGGCGGAGAATGTCGACTTCTTCGCCAGGCTCTACGGCCAGCCGCCGCAGGAACGCGAGCGGCGCATCGACGACTTGCTCCAGGCGACCGGGATCGCCGACTTCAGGGACCGGCCGGCCGGCAAGCTGTCCGGCGGGATGAAGCAGAAACTCGCCCTGTGCTGCGCCCTGGTGCACGACCCGGACCTGATGATCCTGGACGAGCCCACGACCGGCATCGACCCGCTGTCGCGCGTGCAGTTCTGGCGGCTGATCGACCGCATCCGGGCGCGGCGACCGGGGATGACCCTGGTGGTGGCGACCGCCCAGATGTCGGAGGCCGAGATGTTCGATACGATCCTCGCCCTGGACCGCGGCCGGGCCATCGCCCGCAGCTCGGTGTCCGAGATCCTGGCGCGGACGGGGACCGCGACGCTGGACGATGCGTTCCTGGCGCTGCTGCCGGAGGCGACGTCCGGCCGGGACGGCGCCGTCTCCCCGCCCCGCCCCTCGACTGCCGGACCGCCCGCGATCGAGGCCGAGGGTCTGGTCAAGCGGTTCGGCGATTTCACCGCCGTCGACGGCGTCAGCTTCCGGATCGAGGCGGGGGAGATCTTCGGCTTCCTCGGCTCGAACGGCTGCGGCAAAACCACGACCATGAAGATGCTCACCGGCCTCCTGGCGCCGACGGAAGGGGAGGCCCGACTGTTCGGCACCCCGGTGAGCGTGCAGTCCGGCGCGATGAAGCAGCGGGTCGGCTACATGTCCCAGTCCTTCTCGCTCTACGGCGAGCTGTCGACCCGCCAGAACCTGGAGATGCACGCGGACCTGTTCGGACTTTCCCCCGATCGCAAGCGCCATCGGGTGGCGGAGCTGCTGGAGCAGTTCGACCTCGCCACCGTCGCCGGATCGCGGCCGGACCGCCTGCCGGTCGGCGTGCGTCAGCGGCTGCAACTGGCGGTCGCCGTGCTGCACGAACCGGATATGCTGATCCTCGACGAGCCGACGAGCGGCGTCGACCCGATCGCCCGCGACCGGTTCTGGGAACTGCTCTACGACCTGTCCCGCAAGCGCGGGGTGACGATCTTCATCTCCACCCATCTGATGGAGGAAGTCACCCGCTGCGACCGGGTCTCCCTGATGCATGCGGGTCGGGTCCTGGCCGTCGGTACGCCCGAGGCGTTGCGGCAGCGGCAGGAGGCGCCGACGATCGAGGCGGCCTTCATCCGATACCTGGAACAGGCCGCCGGCGACGGCGACGATCCCGCTCCGGCCCACCCCGTCCCTGTGGCCGCCGCCCCGCCCGCCGAGGCGAATAAGGCCGACCGGCCCGCCGGATACTTCTCCCTGAGGCGCTGCTGGGCCTTCGCCCGGCGCGAAGCGCTGGAGCTGCTGCGCGACCGGATCCTGCTGACCTTCGCCCTGCTCGGCCCGCTGATCCTGATGCTGGCGATGGGATACGGCGTGTCTTTCGACGTGGACAGCCTGACCTATGCCGCGCTGGACCAGGACAGGTCGCCGGAAAGCCGCATGGTGCTGCGGCAGCTCTCCAGTTCACCCTATTTCGAGGAAGGGCCGGAATTGGCCGATTTCGCCGATCTCGACCGGCAGATGGGTGCCGGCCGGATCGCCCTCGCCCTCGTGGTGCCGCCGGGCTTCGGCCGCGACCTGCTCGCCGGACACACCCCGGAAGTGGCGGCATGGCTGGACGGCGCCAACACGATCCGCGCGGAAACCATCCGCGGCTATGTGGAGGCGGCGTTCCAGGGCTTCCTGGCGGAGCTGGTCCTGACCGAGACCGGTGCTCCGGCGCCGCGCGCCCCGGTCACCGTCGAAACCCGGTTCCGCTACAACCAGGCCTTCCGCTCGACCGACGCGATCTCGCCGGGCGTGCTGATGATGCTGCTGATGATGATCCCCGCCATGCTCACCGCCCTCGGCGTCGTCCGGGAGAAGGAGCTCGGCTCGATCACCAATTTCTATGCCGCGCCGGTGCGCCGGCTCGAGTTCCTGATCGGCAAGCAGCTTCCCTATATCGCGGTGGCGATGGTGAGCCTCGCCTCGCTGGTCGCCCTCATGCGCAGCCTCTTCGGGGTCCCCTTCGCCGGCAGCCCGATCGCCCTCCTCGTGGGTGCCGCGCTGTACACCACTGCGGCGACCGCCTTCGGGCTGGTGGTCTCGACCTTCGTGCGCTCGCAGATCGCGGCGATCTTCGCCACGGCGATCATCGTCATGATCCCAGCGGTCAATTTCTCCGGCATGATGTACCCCGCGTCGGGGCTTGAAGGGGCGGCCCGGGTGATCGGCCACGCCTTTCCGTCGCTCTATTTCCAGAACATCGCCACCGGCGTGTTCAACAAGGGGCTGGACCTCGGCCAGCTCTACCGCAACCACGCCATCCTCGCGGCCTTCGTCGTGGCCTATTGGTGCGCCGCCTCGGTCCTGCTGCGCAAGCAGGAGGACTGAGATGCCGCGCCCGCCGGACTCGCGCCTGCTTCAGAACACGGTCCGCCTCGGCGTGAAGGAACTCTACAGCCTGTCGCGCGACGTCGTCCTGCTGGGGCTCATCGCCTATACCTTCACCCTGGCGATCTACACGGTCGCGCGCGGCCAGCAGACCGACCTGCGCAATGCCTCGGTGGCGGTGGTGGACGAGGACCGCTCGGTCCTGTCGCAGCGGATCCGCGGCGCCCTGCTGCCGCCGCATTTCCAGCCGGCCGATCTGATCGGCATCGACAGACTCGACCCGGTGCTGGACAGCGGCCGCGCCTCCTTCGTCCTCGACATTCCGCCCGGCCTGGAGGCCGATGTGCTGGCCGGGCGCAACCCGACGATCCAGCTCAATGTCGACGCCACGGCCATGACCCTCGCCGGCAACGGCACGCGCTACATTCAGAGCATCGTCCAGGCGGAGGTTGCGGGCTTGCTGGGGCGCGGGCAGGAGACCGCCCGCGCACCGGCGGTCCTGACCGTGCGCGCCAAGTTCAACCCGAACCTCGAGACAAGCTGGTTCACCTCGGTCATGCAGATCGTGAACAACCTGACGATCCTGGCGGTGATCCTCTCCGGTGCCGCGGTGATCCGCGAGCGCGAGCACGGCACGTTGGAGCATCTGCTGGCCATGCCGGTCCGGCCGGCCGAGATCGTACTGGCGAAGATCTGGGCGAACGGGCTGGTGATCGTCCTGGCGGCGGTGCTGTCGCTGAAGCTCGTGGTCGAGGGCGGGCTCGGCGTGCCGGTGGCGGGCTCGATCGGGCTCTTCGCCCTCGGGGCGGCCGTCTATCTCTTCGCGATCACATCGCTGGGGATCATGCTGTCGACCATCGCGACGACGATGCCGCAGTTCGGGCTTCTGTCGATCCCGGTCTTCGTGGTGCTGAACCTGCTGTCGGGAGCCACCACGCCGCTGGAGAGCATGCCGGAGCCGTTGCGCACGATCATGCACGCCTCGCCGGCCACCCATTTCGTGAAGTTCTCCCAGGCGGTGCTGTATCGCGACGCCGGGATCGAGATCGTCTGGCCGCAGCTGCTGACGGTCGCCGCGATCGGCGCGGTCTTTTTCGTCTGCGCCCTGCTCCGCTTCCGCAGCACCGTCGCCGCCGCCCGATAGTCGGGCAGCCGGCTGCAGTGATGCCGCCCCTACTTTGACGCCGACCATCAAAAAACCGCGTGTTCCCCAAGATCGACCGACGCCTCTTGGGCTATGACCTCCGCATAGAAATCGAAAAGCGTGTCCGTGCCCGTGGACGGTGTCGCCTCTGCGTCGTAGCGACCCGTCGCCGGATCGAGAACCAGCATCGACTCGGTGGCGTAGTACCGACCGATCCGAGCCAGTTCGACCTTGTCGCGCAGACGCCGCGAGACCGTTCCCAGCACACTCAGAACCACGATAGCGGCGTCCAGCAGCCCGATCGGCACCCGCCGCACACGCGGCGCCTGCTTGAGCAGTTCGAACAGCCGATCGCCTTGCTCCAGGGGCGTGATCGCGGGGCCCGGCCCGCCAATCGGAAGCACCCGATTCCACAGAGACCGGTCGTCGAGACAGTCCGCGAGGTAATTTGCCAGATCCCTGTCGCTGATCGGCTTGCAGGCCGTCAGCCGGCCATCCCCGAAGACAAGATACGGCTTTCCGCGCCGCACCTGTCAATGCCGCCCGTAATTTCCCCAGAAGCGCCGAAGTAAATTTCCCCAGTTTCGCCGGTCAGGTTGTCGCGGTGATGTGGTCGTTTTTGGGCGGCCGTCCCCTTGGCCGTCGTAGCGGTGCTGGGGTCGGCGGTGTGATGGTAGCCTTGGAGCGGACGTGCTCGGGCATGAGGTCGGCGTGCTGGCGCAACCGGTAGCTGGAGCCTTCGATCTGGATGACCAGAGCATGATGCAGCAGGCGGTCGAGGAGTGCGGTGGCGACGACCGGGTCTCCGAACACCTCGCCCCATTCGGCAAAGCCGCGGTTGGAGGTCAGGACCATCGCACCACGCTCGTATCGGGCGTTGACCAGCTGGAAGAACAGGTTGCCACCCCCAGGAACGACGGGCAGGTAGCCGATCTCGTCAACGATCAGCAGAGCCGGTCGACAGAAGAAGCGTATGCGTTCCGTCAGCCGTCCCTCGCGCTCGGCGCGGGCGAGTTGCCCGAGCAGGTCGGCGAGTGTGCAAAAGTAGACACTGCGCCCTGCCTTCACCGCCTCGACGCCGAGGGCGATGGCCAGATGGCTCTTGCCGGTGCCGGGCGGGCCGAGGAAGTGGACGACCTCGCAGCGACCGATAAAGCCGAGTTGTGCGAGGGTGAGGATACGATCGCGGTCGAGCGACGGCTGGAAGGAGAAGTCGAACCCTGAGAGCGTCTTGATGGTCGCCAGTCGGCCCATGCGCAGGGCCGTCTTGATGCGGCTGTTCTCGCGCAGGGTCAGTTCCTCGGCGAGCAGCATGTCGATGGCCTCCAGAGCACCGATCTCCCCGTGCTCGAGGCGGCGCACGACCTGATCGAGGGCTTCCAGGGCGCGTGGCATTTTCAGACCGACCAGATCGTGGCGGATCCGCTCCAGGGTCGACGGGGTCAGATCACCTGGAGCGCTCATGACCGGCACTCCCGGGCAAGACGGCGAGCGACAGCGTCGTAGAACTCCAGGGAGCGCTGAGCGACCACGTCGCCGGTTCGGCTGACGACCACATCTCCGTCGGCTCCACGTCTTCGTCCTGTGGAGCCCCCTCCTTTTCGGTGTCCAGGAGCCACCCGGCGCTGGTGGCGGCCTTCCAGGACCGGATGGGTCGCGATCAACGTGCCGTCCTCGAAGATCCTGATCTCCTGGGCGAGCGTGTGCACCTCGACCGTGCGCCGCCGGGTGGCATCCGGAACGCTGTAGAAGTTGCCACCGACGCTTACCATCCCTTCCCGGGAGATCCGTCGCTCCAGACGTAGTACGGAGCGGAACGGCGCCAGAGGCAGAACCAGCAGGTGCGGCTTCTCCTCGGCGAACGCCTCGTTCACGACCCGCCGGGTTGTGGCATGCACCCTGGGATTGGCGACACTGTCCAGCCAGCGCCGCAGCTGCTCGTTCAGATCGTCCAGGTTGCGGAACGAACGGGCCAAGAAGAAGTCCTCGCGGATGTATCGGAACGGCCGCTCGACCTTGCCCTTGGTCTTGGCCCGGTAGGGCTGGCACGCGCGCGGGTGGAAGCCATAGTGGCGGGCCAGATCCACAAGGGCCCTGTTGTAGACGATGCCGCGCGGCTCCCCGTCAGCAGCTTCGCCGATCACCGCCGTCTTCATGCGGTCGTAGAGAAGCTCGCGTGGCACGCCGCCGATCGCGTCGAAGGCGGCGACGTGGCAGCGCAGCACTGTCGCTAGGTCCTGATGGGCGACGAACCGTGCCCAGATCAGGCGGCTATGCCCCAGGACCAGCGAGAACAGCCACACGATCCGCGGCTGTTCCGGCTCATCGGTGAACACCACCTGGAACTGAGCAAAGTCGACCTGTCCTTGCTGACCGGGAGGTGTCTCGAAGCGGATCTCATAACCCGGTGTCGGCGCGGGACGGATATCACGCAGATAATCCGTCACCGCCGTATAGCCGCCGCTATAGCCGAGGTCCCGCAATTCTCGCAGCAGCCGGGCGCCGGTCAGGCCAGGCCACGTCATCACGCGTTCGCGCAGATAGGGGGTGTACGGATCCAGCAGACGTGACCGTGGCCTGCGTGGGCCATAGCTCGGTGGCTCCAGGCCGCGCTCGATGTAGCGACGAACGGTCTTGCGGTCGAACCCGCTCTCCCGTGCGATCGCCGATATAGACAGCCCCTGCCGATGCAGTTCCAAGATCATGAGCATCTCTCCCAGTTTGATCACCGCCGAACTCCTCTCGCCGACCGAGAGGAGCATCGGCAACTCGCCGCCGCCGGTCATCCGGGGCGCGCCCCGGATGACCGGCGACACGCCAACTGGGGAATTTTCAAACGGCGGTTCTGGGGAGATTCACTCCGGTATCAACAGCACCCGGTCGATCTGCCCCGACAGGGATTTGAAATAGGCGGTCGGCCGCACGATCGAGAATGTCAGGCCGGATCCGGTCAGCTCCGCCTCGAAGGCGAGCTTGGCCTTCTGGAACGCCAACCGGGGTCGCTGCACACAGATCGCCGAGAGCAGGACCATGTGCGTTATGCCTGACCTGCGCGCAACGCCGAGCGCCTGGGACTGTGCCGCGTAGTCGATGGCCCAGGCGTCCCCCGGGGCGCCGGAACGGGAGGCGAGACAGGAGACCAGGGCATCGAAGGTCTCTCCGCGGAAACCGTCGCGGGCAAGGGCGTCCGGATTGGTGACGTCGCACGGCCGGATGTCGGCGTCCGGGGGGAGCTACCGTCGCGCCTTGTCGCAGCTCGCGGGGCGTACGGGGCATATGACCCGGTGCCCGCGCTCGAGAAGGGCGGCGACGGTCGCGCGTCCGATCGTCCCGGTGCCGCCGAGCACGACGACCCGCCTGGTACCGCACGGGATGTCGGGGCTCCTGGGTGTCGCGTGATCCATCGCAGCAGTGTGACGGACGGGGCAGGACATTGGTAGCGACGCAAGGGGCCGCCCGGAGCGGCGGTTATGAGATCGAATGCGCTCGGGCGATAGGACAGCCTGGGTCGCGCCAAACATCAGGCGGGTTTCGGGGGCTGGTGTCAGGACAACAAAAAGCCCGCTAACCGATTGGATTAGCGGGCGTATCTTGGTTGCGGGGGCGTGAAACCACCGAAAGTATGCAATGGTGTACCCCATTGAGCCGATAAATCTTAGTCAGCGGGTCCCTGGTTCCATTCCAGAAGCCCCAACCAGCCCTTGCCTTTAGCCTCAATGGGTTGCAAGATCGACGCATGCAAGTAGTGGCGATTTTTTTGCTGTTTGAACTGGCTTTGCAAAAAAATTCTTGTTTTGTTCTAGAAAGCGGTTTCATAAGGCTTTGATCCAGATGCGGAGTGCAGCGAATTTGACTGCGGCGAGGTAGTTGTCGGCGCGTCGGTCGTATCGGGTGGCGATGTCACGCATCTGTTTGAGGTGATTGAAGAAGCGCTCGACGCGGTTGCGCTGGCGGTAGACCCATCGGCTGAAGGCGAAGGTGCCTTTGCGCATGATCCTTGGCGGTATGTTCGCCCATCCGCCGCGGGCCGCCACGAAGGATCGGATACCGTCGGTGTCGTAGACTTTGTCGGCGAGCACGGTCGCGCCCGGTGTCACTATTTCTAGCAGCCTCGCCGCCATGGGCGCGTCTCCCGCCTGATCGGCGTTCAACGCCAGGCGAACAGGCCGCCCCTCGGCATCGACAACGGCGTGGATCTTCGTGGTCAGCCCGCCCCGGGACTGTCCCATGCACGGGTCGCCAGATCCCCCTTTCGCGCCGGCACCGTCTTGGTGGACGCGGACACACGAGTTGTCAATCATTACGATGTCGCCGTCGTAAGCGTCTGAGACCGCCTCCAGGAGTCGGTCCCACACACTCGAGGCCCGCCATCGGCAAAACCTGTTGTAGAGCGTAGCGCGCGGTCCAAAGCGCTCCGGTACATCGCGCCATGACGCCCAGGTGCGAAACCGCCACAAGATCCCATTGATCACCCGGCGGTCATCCACACGCTTCACCCTGCGGCTCTTGCGCAGCAGCAGCGGCTCGATGATCGACCATTCCTTATCGCTCAACTCGTGACGGCGCATATCCCCCCCATCACAGGAGGTTGAATCAAATCTCTGACCTCAACGAAACCCGTTTATGGGGACAGGCCCTAGTCGCAAATTTCAGTGCGACATATGCAGATTGTGGGCACGCCCAGTCACATCGGCGGTTCTCTCTCCCACTCCAATAGCTTGAAACTGCTCAATCTTAGCGCTACCGTCACATACTCTGAAAGTGGCCTGAACCAACAGGTAGAACGTGAGCGTCAAGAAAGAACTTTTCGTATCAGCTGTTAAGCTGCTTTCTATTGATGGGGATAGAACGGTCCCAACTGTCGTTGACTATCAAAATGGAAAGGTTCGAGTTGGAACAGACGCTTTAGAGGGAAGCTCCTATCGCGACGACTTCAAAGTTGAATTGGGAGAACGGGATCCCGCATCACAAGCACGAACTCGAGTGTCCGTGGGTGCTTCTCAAGTTCGCTCACCTCTAGGGATGACAAGAGATTTTTGCGATGAAAATATTAAAAAAATAAAAAAGTTAATAGAATTTGAAGGACAACAATTTCCTAATCGTGTATTGATCGCTGAGCCTCTATCGCTCAGTAATTCAAAAAATGTCACAGAGACTTGGCTTTCAAACTATAGAGCATGTATGCGAAGAGCTCTTCACGGAAAATTTGAAGAGATTGATTTTATGCCAGAACCGTTTGCAGTTTTTCAGTACTACAGATATGGCATCAAACATCCTCTAATCGCAGAAAAGCAAAAACATATAGCCCTGGTTATAGATTTTGGAGGCGGTACATTTGATGTATCTGTAATTGAAACTACCGCTGAAGGTGATATTAGCCAAAGTGGTCGAAATTCACGCCCACTGTCAGCTAGTTCGATTGCCGTCGGGGGCTTTTATATAAATCGCGCTATTGCGGACGACATACTTTTTTCTGTAGTCGACAAAAAAGCAGATAAGCAGGAAATACGAAAAAATATTAACAAGTTCATTGAAGAGAAAAATAGTGATCCAGATGACCTTCGCGATGATGTTAAAAATTTCTTTATAAACTACAGATCTCTCCTCCACAGTGTGGAGATCGCTAAAGTTTCAATTTGCTCCGGCATCGCGAACTGGGACCTAAGTGCAAACCTTGGAAACGCAATAGCATTTCCAGTGCGGACGCCCGTAAACCCATGTTCGGCGAACCCGAACTGGACTGAGGTTCGGCTGGATGCAGAAAAGATCCGCGAAATTTTCCAGCAACGTATTTGGAAGCAAAAGCTTCAGCCTGCCATTGAGAGCGGCCTCAAGCGGGCATCCCAGGAACTTGATGGAAAGCCGATTTCGATAGTCTTACTATCTGGTGGGTCATCAAACATCAGATGGCTCACTAGCCTGCTTGAACGAGATCTTCGTCCAAAAATTGGCGACGCGCAAATCCTAGAGTTGAGCGACGATTTCCAAGAAATTGTAGCAAAGGGATTAGCAGTAGAGTGTGCCAGAAGATACTATACAGCAGGCGCGAGTGATTTTCGGGCGGTGACATATAATCGGCTATGCCTTTCTCTTAATCCTAATAGTGACGGTGCAGAGACACGGAAATTCCGCTGCACGACCCATGATGCATTTAATAACAGCAGTGAAAATGGAGTTCTTCTACCTTCAGCGAGCAGTTTACGAGGCTTGATCGATACACCAATACGCTGGAGAACCAAGTTATCCAAAGCTCCTACTAGAAATTTAGATTATTACTTTCTTAGATCATCATTTGATCCAGAAGACCTTGAGAATCTTCAAAATGTCATGGACAAGACTGTTTCGACTCCGCCTCAAACAAAATTTGGGAGTAGTATAGATATTGAATTGATTGTCCGCGAAGATGGAACAGCAATTCCATGCTTTATTTACGGACAAATTGATCGACACGGTTTTGAAACTCGCGTGGAAGGCCGTCCCTTTGCACTTGACATGACGTTTGCATCCGAAGAAGTTCAAGGCGAAACATATTTGGGCTTTGATTTTGGAACCAGCACATCTGCATTTTCGTACGTCGACAACAGGGATGTAAGGGAGTATACAAAAAGGTCTAAAGAAAAAAACTGGACTGAAATCACAGATCTTATCCAAGAACTTCCTTATCCTATAGCTCACCCACTTGCTTCATTCGTTGCCGAGACGAGTGAGCATGGTATTTCTAAGTTTGGCAGAGAAGTGATTGAGGCGATGCTTTGCATGACAGCATATACGTCATACTCACTTTATTGCGCCTCATCGTCAAAACTCAACACACATCTGCTGAAGGGATTTGAAAACAGATCCGCCGGTCCACTTTGGGATTTATTGAAGAGGTTATCGAGAACAAGAGTGAAATCGCATGCTTTCCGTTCGTTTATGAAACTTACAGAAGAACCGTTTTTTGATGAAATAGATCATGTAGTAAATGAGATTGCGCAGGAGAAACATGGAAAGAAGCCGAAAGATATTGATTATCCGCGGGTGATCAGCCTTATTGGAAATCAACTTACGCGCATTTTTGCGAAAAACTTTGTCGGATATTTTGAAGACGTAAAAGGTAAACCATTTTCTGCGGGAAAATATAAAGGTATTTTTCGATGTGCCGTTGGCCCAAATGCGCCATTTTCGAAACTCTTTAACTACGAAGGCCCAGTATCTATCCCTCCCGGCTGGGTCTATCTTGTCAATCCAGATGATGGGTCAGCTTTGAATTTAAGCCCGCTATTCTTGAGTGGCCTGAAACGCCTAGGATCAACACAAGCCGAAGAGATTCATTGTTTTGATAAGTTTAGACGAAAAGATAATACCTTTGATTTCAAGGCAACACAGGAAGATGAAGGTTTCGAAATCGACGTTTCTGGAGATTTTTCGGAGATCCATGATCTCCTAACCACGATACGGGACGCTGATCAAGAAGTGGAGAATATCTCGGGAATCTCGATAGAGTTGAGATAGTTAATTTGGTTATAGGGGTTCAACCCAGATATCCCAGATCGCTTTCCTGCCTCAGCCGAGGGCAGGTTCGGGAGCACTCCAATCGATGCCCGGGCTCGACCAATAGCCGGAGTAAACTCGGGGCCCAGGCCAGCTCAGGCCAATGCCAGGCGTCTGGCATACTGAAACCAAACCGCGCACTATCAGCAAACAGGAGCTAGATCCTCCACTATCGGAAGTTCTTCCGGGTACCAATTTTCCAGACACGGGCGCGAGGCAGCCATGCAATTTGTCGAGCCAGCCCAATTGGTCGACATTGAGGCGAACACATTCTACATGCTCGAAATTCGAACGAGGACTAAAATGGCGAGCTGCCGAGGATCGCTCACCCAACCCGAATCGAGGGCGACTCTTTGGCGCGGCGTGCGGGCAGAAGACGCCACGCTTTCCTCGTTCGGGATAAAGCTGTCCGGGGGAGGAGCGCATCAGTCCAAGACCATGATGTTCGCTGAGCTTGAAGCGCTGATGGGAACCGGCGCATCGACACCGGAGGAATTCCGGTCAGCCGCCATCGAAGAAAACGCCATCGGCAAGGCTACGAGCAACACTCGGCGACTGACTTACAGGCACATGGCGTCGCTCTATGGGCTCGGCGATCAGCCACCTTTGACGAAGGCGCACATGAGAATCTGGAAAAGCGACATTCAAGGCCGCCGATTGCAGGCATTACTCGTTGCCTTGGCGCGTGACCCGTTGCTGCGCGAGTCAGCCCCTGTTGTTATGGCCGGTTCCGTGGGGCAAAGCCTGCAACGGCCATTCTTTGAAGAGGCACTCGTCGCAGCGTATCCCGAACGCTTCAGCGAAAAGATGCTGCGATCTCTTGCTCAGAACTGTGCTTCATCATGGACGCAGAGCGGCCATCTGATGGGAGCGATCAAGAAAATTAGGCAGCGAGTGATGCCGACTCCACCAACCGTCGCCTTCGCGGCACTCATTGCAACGGCTTCGGGTTTTGGTGGACCGTCTATCCTTAGCTCCGGCTGGATGAAGGTGCTGGACCTCGCGCCCGACCAAGCTATCAACGCATTGCGGAGAGCCGAAGCCATCGGGCTAGCTCGCGTCCGGTCAGCGGGCGATGTGACCGAAATATCCGTCCGTCAGCCTATGGCGGTCGCTCTGGGGGTGCCCGAACTTGAACACGTTTGACGACATCCTCAACGCATACAGCAAGCAAGTCCGGCTTCCCTGGGCAGAAGATTTGCCTCCGGCGGGCCGTGTCTGGATCGTCTGGTACGACAAGTCGCTCCAACGACGTTTCACAGGCCGTCTTGCGGAGTTCGAGCATGCGACGCTCAAGGCCGGGCACGGTTGGCGACAAGTCTCCCTCTCCAGGTGGTTCGGTTCCTGGATCGGGCAGCACGAGTTTTTTGATGCGTTGGTCGATCAACCGGCTGAACTGCGGGGGCTGTTGCCTGAAGTTGAGGACAGTCTCGTCAACGAGATCAAGGGTGCCCTGCGCTCTTGCACCGCGAACGATATTCTAGCAATTGACGGATGTGGTGCGCTGTTCGGTGTCGCGCGAATCTCGGCCTTAATCAGTCGCGTCGCGGAGTCGATTCCTGGGCGACTCCTTGTCGGGTTTCCTGGAAAGCATTCCGCTGGCGTGTACCGTTTGCTCGATGCGCGGGACGGCTGGAACTACCACGCGATCCCTATTCCTACTGACAACGCATTATGAGGGGCAGCGCCATGCTCAATCGCGAGACTTTCCATACCGATCCGGCCGAATACAGGCTGGCCAATCAAGGCGTTGCCAAGATTTCATTTCCACCCACTTCGGAAGCGCTCGAAACGCTAAGGGGAGAGCTCACGACTTTCGTTTGCGATGGCGCTTATGCCAACGGACTCGCGCGCATTCTTGAGGCCTTTCTTGGTTCTGTTGGGCGAGGCGGCAGTGCCCCCGCCGTCTGGATTTCTGGCTTCTACGGCTCCGGCAAGTCCCACCTTGCGAGCATGCTCGCAGCTTTGTGGACCAATCTTGAGTTTTCCGACGGTGCAACGGCGGAAGGGCTGGTCCATCATCTACCGCCGGAAGTGGCCGCTCCGCTGAAGGAGTTGCGCATCGCAGCGAAACGAGCGGATGGCGTTGTGGCGGCCGGTGATACACTTGGTACAGGCCCGTCTGATCCGGCCGAAGCTACACTTGGGATCGTGCTACGGGCAGTCGGATTACCAAGCGATCTCCGCGCGGCTCAAGTCGCGTTCTGGCTGGCCGATCTTGGGATATTGGACAGCGTTCGGGAGGAGCTCGGTAGCACCTTCGACACCGATATCCGCAACTTCATTCTGTCGCCCCGCTTCGGCGCCGCAGTACTCAAAGCCAAGCCAGACCTGGCGGGCTCGCCCAAGGACCTGAGTGGGCTGCTCCGTTCACAGTTCCCCGAGCCTCCACCGGTGACCGTTGATCTCCTCGAATCGATGGTACGTAGAGCGCTTATGCTGGGTCGAACCGAGTTGCCATTGACCCTGATCGTGCTCGATGAAGTGCAGCAGTTCATTCGCCAAGACCCCGGCCTCACACTGAAGATACAGACCATAGCGGAACGGCTTGCGGGACGTTTTGACGGTCGCGTGCTGTTGGTCGCGACAGGTCAACAGGCGCTAAGCGATGTGCAGGACCTTCAAAAGCTTCTCGATCGCTTCCCCGTACAAATCGCGCTTGGAGAAGCCGATGTCGATGCCGTTATCCGGAAGACCGTCCTGCGGAAGAAGACGGGTGCCGACAAGCCTATTCGGGGTATGTTGAGCACGAATGCGGGCGAAATCAGTCGGCACCTGCATGGCAGCCGTCTGGCGCATACGGTGCAGGACGACGACGAAGCAGTGCTCGATTGGCCACTGCTTCCATCCCGTCGCCGTGTCTGGGAGCGCATCCTTCGCGAACTCGACCGGACAGGACTTGGCGGCACTCTTCGAGGACAACTACGCACCACACTGGATGCTGCGCGCACCTACAGCGATAAGCCGCTGGGTCACGCAGTACCGGTCGACTTCCTCTATGGGCGGTTCTCCACCGAGGCGTACAACGCAGGTCTTTTGCCGGGAGAGACGCGGAATCGTATCGAAGCCCTACGTGGTGGGTCGGAAAAAGATCAGCTAAAGGCTCGAATTCTCATGCTGGTCTACATGCTCGGTCGCATCGCGCCAGAGGCAGACCATCACGGCGTCCGCGCAAAGGCGGAGACGATTGCCGATCTCCTGATCATCGACCTTGCGGGTGAGGATGACCTGCGCCGCAAGGTGCCCGAATTGTTGCAGGAGCTGCAGACCGACGGGGCGGTGATCGAGGTCGGCGGTGAATGGCGCTTGCAGACGAAGGAGAGCGCCGAATGGGAAGCCGCATATCGCAGCGAAGAAAAGGCAATTCTGGCCGACCAATCGGAGCTCACCCGATCAAGACGTGAGCTGCTCGACGAGGCGATCGAGACCGCCTTGGGGGGCGCCGCCAGCGTGACTCACGGCTCCAGCCGTCAGCAACGACGCATCCACCGCCTGCGCCCCGACGACAAGGCTCCGGCGGATGGCATCCCATTGCGCCTGAGAAGTGGGTGGAACGAAGACCTGGCAGCGGTGGAGAAGGACATCGCGGCGGCATCGACATCGGACCCTTCCGTACATCTGCTCATCCCGCGCCATGCGACGCGCGACAACGAATTGACGACCGCGCTCACGACCTGGCGCGCCGCTGAGCACGTCCTGCAAGTTCGTGGGGTGCCGCAGACAGACGCCGGGCGCGAGGCCCAGTCCGCCATGCAATCTCGCGCCAACAAGGCGCAGGCCGTAGCCAAGGAGATCGTCCGCGAGGCGGTGGTGCAGGGACGCGTCTATCAGGCAGGCGGCAAACTAATTACGGGCGCGCCCGGAGACGCTGTAAAGGAAGGAGCGACCAACGCACTTGCTCGCCTTTATCCGCAGTTCGCCGATGGCGACCACCCTGGTTGGGACAAGGTGCGCGACCGGGCGATGCGCAAGGACCCGGACGCCATGAAGGCGGTGGACCATGCCGGGGCTCCGGAGAACCATGCCGTGTGCAAGGCGCTGCTCGCCGAGCTCGGCCCGGGTCGGAAAGGTTCGGACCTGCGCTCGAAGTTCACCAGTCCGCCCTATGGCTGGTCGCAGGACACCGTCGATGGAGCACTCATCGTGCTCTCCAATGCCGGGCTGGTCCGCGTCACGGGCGACGATGGGAAGCCCGCATCGCTCCCCGATCTGCCACGTCAGAAGCTTGGCACCTGCACGTTCCGCGGTGAAACGACGATCATCACCATCGCTCAGCGCATGCCTGTGCGCGGCCTGCTGACCGACGCGGGCATCGCCTTCGAGAACAACCAGGAACATCTGGTCTTGACGGCGCTTCTCGAACGCCTCGAAACGGCGGCGCGGCAATCTGGTGGCGAGCCGCCCGCGCCGGAGCCGGAAACGGTCCCCAACATCGCCTCCTACAAGAGCCTTTCGGGCAATGACCTGCTTGCCGCGCTGGCGGCCGACGCGGCGACATTGCGCGACAAGCTGAAGGCATGGAAGGCGGCCGCCCAGAAGATCGGCGACCGGCTGCCAAACTGGCGGTTGGCGGAACGTCTTGTCGCCCTGGGCGCCACGGAACAACAGGGCGATCTCGACGATCTGCGTGACGGACGGCGATTGCTCGCCGACCCCGATCCGGTGCCGCCGTTGATCTCTGCGGCGGCAGACACGTTGCGGGCGAAGCTGAATGGCGCTTATGCAGCCTGGGAGGCGGCGTGGCAGAAGGGCGAGCAGCGGCTTGCCGCCGATCCGACCTGGGCGAAGCTGTCCCCGGAACAGAAGCACAGCATCCGCCAGGAATGCGGGCCGCTGATGGTAGACAAGCCCGCGGTGGACACGCCGCAGGCGATCGCCGAAGCGCTGTCAAAGCGCGGCCTCTCGGAGTGGGAGAACATGGTGAAGGCGCTCCCGGCGCGCATCGAGGATGCGCTGGCCGCCGCCGCAGCCTTGCTGGAGCCGGAGGCCCGCGCCGTGAATTTGCCGGGCGCGCTGCTGAAGAGCGAGGCCGAGCTGGATGACTGGCTCGCCAAGGTCCGCGACCGGATCGTCAAGTCGCTGGGCGATGGTCCCGTGATCCCGAAGGTGTGACGCATGACGAACCGCTACCTCTCCACCGCTTTGCGCCGGACACTCGAAAAGACGGTCAAGGACGCACGCATCATCGCCGAGGAAAGCGCGGGCGATGCGATCCAGCGCCTCGGCGTCGCGACCGGCAAGGCGCCCTCCTACCTGAATGATGGCGAGAAGGAGTTGCGCCGCCGCCTGCGCGCCCATGCCCGTGCGCTGGGGGACGCATTCAATAAATCGGACGAGACGCAGGAAACGAAGCGGCTGGTCGAAGCGGCGGCCTACGCGCACTGGCATCGCATGCTCTTCGCTCGGTTCCTGGCCGAGCGCGGGCTGCTTCGGAATCCGGAGTATGACGTGCCGGTCTCACTGGAGGACTGCCGGGAGCTCGCAGAGGCTGAGGGCCTAACCGATCCGTGGGTGATCGCCGAGCGCTATGCGGCCTCGATGCTGCCTGCGGTCTTCAGCATCGACGATCCGGTCCTCGCGATCGAGCTCGACCCGGTCCATACGCAGAAATTGCACCGCCTCGTCACGGGGCTCGATGCTGAGGTCTTTCAGGCCGAGGACAGCCTGGGCTGGACCTATCAGTTCTGGCGCGCGGCCGAGAAGGATGCGGTCAACAAGTCGGGCGTGAAGATCGGGGCGGATGAACTGCCAGCGGTCACGCAGCTATTCACAGAGCCCTACATGGTGCGCTTCCTGCTGCACAACACGCTTGGGGCCTGGTGGGCGGGGAAGGTACTCGCGGCCGATCCGATGCTTGCGCAAACCGCCGCGGACGAGGACACGTTGCGCGTGGCCTGTTCGCTGCCCGATTACAGCTTCGACATGCTGCGCTTTGTGCGTGAAGGCGAGGATGGGCCCTGGCGGCCCGCGGCGGGCATCTTCCCCGGCTGGCCTCAGGAGGCCAAGGCCATAACTATGCTCGACCCCTGCTGTGGGTCCGGGCACTTTTTGACCGAGGCGCTGGCGATCCTGGCGGCGCTACGGCAGGCCGAAGAACATCTCTCGCCGCCCGATGCGGTCTTGGCAGTGTTGCGCGACAACCTTCATGGGCTGGAGATCGACGGGCGATGTGTGCAGATCGCCGCCTTCGCGGTAGCACTCAGCGCTTGGCGGATTGGTGGATGGCAAGTCCTGCCGGTGCCCCAGGTCGCATGGGTGGGCGCTCCGCCCCCTCTGCCGAAGCGTGAGTTCGTAGCGCTTGCCGAGGGCGAAACCGAATTGGAACTGGCTCTTGCCGCCCTCCACGATCTCTTTGCACAAGCTCCGTTACTCGGCAGCCTTCTCCATCCAACCGGTGGAGATCTGGCCGATTTCCGCCGTGTTGCACGGATTGAGTCCGTACTGATCGAACTCTTAGAGAAGGCGAAGAAAGCTACGCCTGAAGCAAGAGAGGGCGTGATTGCAGCGCGTGGAATGGCGGATGCTGCTGGCCTGCTGAGCAGCGAATTCACTTTGCTGGCGACCAATGTTCCCTTCTTAGGTCGTAATCAACAGAATGATCGGCTGAAAAGCTGCCTGGAGCGCGACTATCCTGATTTAAGCAATGATCTCGCGACAGCGATGATTGGCCGAATGCAGTTGTTGGCCGGTCAAGGCTCATCAATCGCCGCAGTCGCCCCTAATTCATGGTTAAGTCAAACAACATATTCAGCCTGTAGGTCGAACCTTCTTCGGTTATTCGATTTTGACGTCTTGGCATCCCTCGGTTCTGGCGCTTTTGGTCAGATAACTGGAGAAGTGGTAAACGTATGATTGTTCGCGATTTCGTCGAGAATCAGTGATAAAATATCGGCTTTTGGAATAAATGCGCAATCAATTCGCACGACAGAGGCGAAAGCTAAAGCATTAAGCGCAGGCGAGCTCAAGCTAACTCCGGTCAAGGGCCGCAAAAGTACGGATCCCATCTTGATAGGCGCTAAGGCAGGTGGTTCCACGCTTGGCCAGTACGCCACCGCATTTCAGGGGACATCGCCTGGAGATGGAGACAGGTTTGTAAGGACATTCTGGGAGAAGCAGGAGCTGTCAGATCGGTGGATTTACTTCCAGAACACGCCCGATGGAAGCTCTGATTGCAGCGGAAAGAGCTACATTATCAAGTGGGAAGAAGTTGATGCTGGCTTCCCCGGCGCTGCTATTCGTGGTCGAGAAGCCTGGGGTAAAACCGGTCTTGTAACCACGAAGATCTCTCCCTTTCCTGTCGCCCTTTACTGGGGTGATAAGTTCTCTACATCTTCCCCTGTGATAATTCCGAAAGACAGTAGATTCATCCACCCAATACTAAATTTTATGCGGAGCGCAAAATTCAAAGATGTTGTGCAATCGGTAAACTCAGCCTTTGGAATTGGGAATGGATATTTCCAGCATTTACCGTTTGACCCGTCGGAATGGGCCGATGAGATTAGACCCAAACTCGCTCCTTTTTCGAGCAATCCCACGCGATGGTTATTTAGTGGTCATCCTGCCAGTTCTGAACCTGGCATGGCACTGCATGTGGCACTTGCTCGGCTTTGCGGCTACCGCTGGCCAGCGGAGACCGATTCCGATATGCGCCTATCTGACGAGACGCGGGCTTGGATCGCAAAGACCGCAGCACTGCCGTCCGGCGACAATGATGGCCTCCTCGGCGTTCCACCTGTCGCTGGTGAGAAGCCGCTCGCCGATCGCCTGCGCGCCTATCTCGCCGCCGCATTCGGCGCTGAATGGTCCGATGCCCTAGAGCGCCGCCTCGTCGCCGAGGGAGATGAAGCATTCGACAAAAAATCGGCCCGCGATGGCTCACTCGAAGCCTGGGTCCGTGACCGCGCCTTCCGCCAACACTGCGCCCTGTTCGGCCAGCGTCCCTTCGTGTGGCACATCTCGGATGGGTTGAAGGACGGCTTCTCAGTCTTCGTCCACTACCACCGCTTCGACCAGGCCAATCTGCGTAAGCTGACCTACACCCTGCTTGGTGACTGGCTCGCCCGCGCCAAGGCCGAGAACAACACGCTGCGCTACGAGAAAGGCCGTGAGCTCCAGCAGAAGCTGGAAAAGATCCTTGAGGGCGAGAGGCCCTTCGACATCTTCGTGCGCTGGAAGTCCATCGCCCAGCAGCCGCTCGGCTGGGACCCAGACCTCGACGACGGCGTGCGCCAGAACATTCGCCCCTTCATCAAGGCGGGCGTGCTCACCCACGACCTGTCGAAGATCCTGAAGGACAAGGATCGCGGCAACGACGTTTCGTCGGCGCCCTGGTACGACGTTTTCAAGGGAGAGCGCCGCAACGACCACCATACCACCCTGGCCGAGAAGCGCGCCGCGCGTGATGCCGCTGCGAAACGGGTGGAGGCGGCGAAGTGAAGACGCCTCTCGATGCCCTCGTCAGCGCCCTGCATGACGCCGCGAGCTACAACGCCGCGGCCGAGGCGCCGCCGGAAGCGGTGGTGTGGTGCGACGTCAATCGGGAGTTCGAACCCCTTCTGCCTGCGCTGCGCGAGCGGCTTCCGGAGCTGCTGACGTACGGCAACTTCGATGCGGCGACACGAACGGGGCCGGCGGTTTGGTTGCGCGCAGCCGTTGCCGGTGCCGTTCCCGCCGTTGCCATCCCCGAGGAGAGCACGCCCATCCTCTATCTGCCCGGTGTCGCTCGCGAGACGCTAAAGGGCGCCGACGATTGCCCGACCCTCCTACAGCCGCTGGTGTGGTTCACCGTGGCAGGCACCGCGTTCGGGCACGTCAACGGCAAGGACTGGACGCTGCGCGGCTTCCTCACCTCCGAACGCGGAGCACTCAAGCTCGGCATCGCCGACGACAGTGCGAGCCGCACAGCGCTCTCTCACGCGGCGCTGCGATTCTGCACGCGCCCGATCGAGGAGTTGCGCAGTCAACGCTGGAACGCGCATCAGCTCAACGCGCTGCTCGCGCCCGACCTCGCCGCCGACATGCTCGACTGGATCGACGGCGCCATCACCGAGTTGGGCGATCCCGCGCGGTTCGCGGCCTTCGCCAACATTGCCGAAAAGCAACTAAAGTTCGATCCGCGCAAGCTGTCCCCGCAGGACGCTACGCGGCGCTTGGCCAAGCGCGAAGGGCGCTGGGCGGAGGTATGGGCGCGTTTCGCCGCCTCTACCGGTTTTGAAAAGGTCGTCACGTATCTCAGCCTCGAAGAGCCGGGAACGCTGTTCGAGCACCAGGATTCGTACCCCCGCTTGAATGCTCGGGACGAAAAGGACCTGCGCCAGCAACTCCTCGAGCTCAACGATCTTTCGCCGGAGGTTGCAAAGGTAAGAATTGGAGAGTTGGAAGCGAAGCATGCTTGGCGGCGCGAGACAGTCTGGGCGCGGCGCGGCGAAGCACCCCTGGCGCAGGCCCTCGTGTTCATCGCGAAAATCGCCGCCGCCGAGACGCTCCCGAGCCATGATGGCAAGGCGCTGGCCGAAGCCTATGTTGCGGCTGGCGCCGATGTGGACTGGGCCGCGATGCGCGCGCTGGCGGTCGCGCCACGCGAGCTCGACCGCGAGGCCGTCGCCGCAGCGCTACGTGCGGTCTATCTGCCCTGGATGGATCAGGGCGCCCTCGCGCTCCAGGAGCTGATCCGGGTCGGCAAGGTAAAGCTCGCTGCTCCGCCCGAGACTGGTCACGACGCCACCACGATTCTGTTCGTAGACGGCTTGCGCATGGACCTTGCCCGTGAGCTGGTCCGCCGCCTGGAGGATGAGGGTGTAAAGGTCTCGCTGGGCTGGATGTGGTCCGGGTTCCCCACCGTCACGGCGACATGCAAGCCGATGGTCTCGCCGGTGGCGTCCCTGCTGAGCGGCCCGCCGACCACCGCCGACGTTCTGCCACTGTCTCCAGAAGGCAAGCCGGCGACGAAACCCGTTCTGTTCAAGTTGATGGAAGCGCAAGGCTGGGAAACGGACAGCGCCCTTCTCCCTGACGCCAAGCTCTGGGCGGAGACTGGGCGGTTCGATGAAGAAGGGCATGCGCTGGGCGCGCGGCTTGCCGAGCGGCTTTCGGCAGGTATCCGGGATGCGGCCGACCGTATCCTTCAGTTGGTGCGCTCGGGACGGAGCCTTCACATCGTTACCGACCATGGCTGGTTGCTGATGCCGGGCGGGCTGCCCCACGCGGCGCTCGATGTCGGCCTGGTGGAGCCCAACGGCAAGCGGACGCGTTGCGCCATGGTGAAAGCGCAGGCCGAAACGTCCTATCTCCAGGTTCCCTGGAGTTGGAACCCCCAGGTCTCGGTGGCGACGGCGACGGGTGCGCGATCATTTTATGCAAGCTACGAGTATGCGCATGGCGGCGTCAGCCCGCAGGAATGCATCCTGCCCGTCCTGAAGGTGGCGAACGATGGCGCACGGCGCGCCGTCACCATTGGACAAACCAGGTGGGAGGGGCTGCGTCTGCGCGTTGAAGTGACCGGCGGCGCCGACCTCCGCGTCGATCTGCGCCTCGGTTCGGAGACCAGCGGACCGACCCTGGTCAAGGGCGACAGGGTTCTCGACGAGCATGGCCGCACGTCGTTCCTGGTCAGCGACGAACATGAGCGTGAAGCCGCCTGCCTTGTCGTACTGGATGACGATGGTCGGGTATTGGCCCACCGCACGCTGACGGTCGGGGAGGACTGACGTGATCGAGCTCGACGACCTGGACCGCAAGGCGGCGCAAGCGTTCCCCGGACACATCGTGCGAAAGGACCTAGTTCGCCGTTTTCGCGGCCAGTTCCCCGTTCCGACCTATGTGGTTGAGTTCATGCTCGGCCGCTACTGCGCCAGCACCGTGCCCGAGGAGATCGAAGAAGGTCTCCAGATGGTGCAGTCGCAACTCTCCGACCGGACGGTGCGCGCGGGTGAAGAGGAATTGTTCAAGTCGAAGGCGCGCGACCGCGGCTCCGTTCGCATCATCGACATCATCACCGCCCGGCTCGACGCCAAGACCGACAGCTACCTGGCGACCCTGCCGAGCCTCCGCCTCAACGACGTGCGCATCTCGGACAAGATTGTCCTGGACCACGAACGCATGCTGACGGGCGGCTTCTATGCCGAGATCGAACTCGGCTACGACGCCAGCATCGCACAGGAGAAGGGCGGCAGGCCGTTCGAAGTCCTGAGCCTCCGTGAAATCCAGCTATCGACGCGCGACATACTGGACAAGATAGCTGCCGGCCGTGCCCAACTATCCACGCGCGAGTGGAAAGACCTCCTCCTGCGCAGTATCGGCCTGGAGCCCGCCGCTCTCAGCGCCCGCGCCCAGGACACGACGCTCCTGCGCATGATCCCCTTTGTGGAACGCAACTACAACCTGATCGAACTAGGCCCGCGCGGCACGGGCAAGAGCCACCTATTCCAGCAGGTCTCGCCCTACGCGCACCTCGTTTCCGGCGGCAAGGCGACGGTGGCCCGCATGTTCGTCAACATGGCGAACGGCCAGCGCGGCCTTGTCTGTCAGTACGACGTCGTCTGTTTCGATGAAGTCTCAGGCATTTCCTTCGACCAGAAGGACGGCGTCAACATCATGAAGGGCTACATGGAGTCGGGAGAGTTTTCGCGCGGCCGGGAGAGCATCCGCGCGGAAGGCAGTATCGTCATGGTCGGCAATTTCGATGTGGACGTGCAGCACCAGCAGCGGGTGGGACACCTGTTCGGACCGATGCCGCCCGAAATGCGGAACGACACCGCCTTCATGGACCGTATCCACTGCTACCTGCCGGGGTGGGACATTCCCAAGGTCAGCAAGGAGCTGTTCACAGATCGCTTCGGCCTGGTTAGCGATGTCCTCGCCGAGTGCTTCTCGCGCCTTCGCTCGCAAAGCCGCGTCAACGTCCTCCAAGGACGGGTCCATTTCGGCGGCGCCCTTTCCGGCCGCGATCAGAACGCGGTCAACAAGACCGTCTCCGGCCTGCTGAAGCTTCTCTATCCCGATCCGACCATCGCCGTGCCGGACGACGATCTTGAATGGGCGGTGCGTCTCGCCCTCGAAGTGCGCCGTCGTGTGAAGGAGCAGCAGAAACGCATAGGCTCGGCCGAGTTTCGCAACACGCAATTCAGCTACGTGATGGGCTTGGATGGCGTCGAGAAGTTCGTCTCGACCCCGGAGCTGCAGAGCGAGGACAGCATCGGCTCCGACCCTCTGCCATCCGGTCAGGTCTGGGCGATCAGCCCAGGTGGTCCGGACGAAAGCACGGGTTTGTTCCGTATCGAGGTGACGGAAAGTCCCGGCGGCGGCGTCCGCATCCTGAACCAGTCACCTCCTGGCCCCTTCCGGGAAAGCGCGCGCATCGCGGAACAGAACCTATACGCAAGGTCACGGGAGCTCGTCGGTGAGCGCAATCCGCGCGAGCACGAATTTGCTCTTCAGCTTCGATCTTTCGATGCAGCGAAGAGCGGCGAAAAGCTTGGCGTCGGTGTCCTCGTCGCGCTTTGTTCAGCCCTCGTAGGAAAGCCATTGAAGGGTGGCCTCGTCATTGCTGGCGGCATTACGTTGGGCGGTACCATCGAACCGATCCACAATCCGATCGACGTTGTCGAGCTAGCCATGGAAAAAGGCGCGAGTGCCGTGCTTGTACCGGTGTCCAGCCGCAGGGCGCTGATCGATCTTTCCGATGATGTGGCGACGAAGGTGCAAATTTTGTTCTACTCCGATGCGCCGGATGCGCTTCGAAAGGCGCTGCACGATTAGCCGAAGCGGTTCCCGGAGTAAAGACCGCCTGACGTGCTCCCCTGAAAGCTCCGCATTGTCAGGTTAGTCTGTTCCTCTGACGATGAGACGGACGATGAAGCGCAGTCGGTTTGACCTGAGCCCATCTTTGGTCCAGCCGCTATGCGACTTTTCGGGCTGGGTTGATTTGGGCCGCAAAGGCGCTGGGGGTCAAGTTTCCCAGGCTGGAATGCGGCCGGTTCAGATTGTAATCCGCCCTCCAGGTTTCGATGCTGCACCTCGCGTCGGGCAGGCTGAGGAACCATGAGGCGTCCAAGGATGGCCGCATCTGCTGTCACGTTTGAGGGTCTGAATGCCTTGGGGATAAGATCAAGCGGCCTGGCAAACACGATTGGAGCAGGCTCGACATGGCAGACCCGGACGGCTGGATCACCGACGAACTTCTCGACCGCGTTCTTCTTGGTCTCGGCAACAACGGGATGAGAGAGCGCTCGATCCTGAAGTATCGCCTGCAGCGTCTCTCCGTCACGATCGAACTGTTCGCCATCAGGAAGCACCGCCCGAACTCGCGCGAATTGGCGAAAAGAGCTAATTCGATGCACAAAGCCATTCAGAATGTCCTCAAGCTGGTCGCAACGATGGACGATGCCGGTCGTTGGAGAGCCAACCTCGATGAGACCGATTTCGGACTATCGCTTGCGTCTGGATTGGGGCTCATCGACGACCCGGAGAACCTAGAGCAGAACCTTCAGTCTGGTGGCCTGAAACGGCGCCTGCAGCGTGACATAGACCGAATTCAACGCTGGCAATCGGCCGCCGAGACGGTTGCATCTCAAGCAAGCTCGCGTGTCAGTAAGGGAAAAGGCGGCAGCCGGCACGCTGCTGACCCGACGAGAGCCCAAGTGATCGGGGAACTGGTTAATACCTACCTCGATATCACGAGAAAGCGGCCGACGGTCTCTAAGACTGGCGACAAGCCGTCCGGCAAATTCATCGATTTTTGCTGTGCCATCCTGAGTGCAATGGGCCGCCCCACCGAACCCGATGCGATCGCCCAACAGTTCAGGCGCCATCAGGAGCGGCTACGCGAGACAAATCAATCCTGACCGACGTTTTGATTTGTCCCCGTCACGGGACCTGACGTGACTGGCAGGTTCTGGGCATCCACTTGGAGGCCCGAATGCCAGGCAACCCGACACAGAAGGAACAGCCCGAATGGCCGCCGATCACAAGTTCGGCCGGGGTTGTCTCCGCTGGGACGGGTGCACTAGTCCGGCTGCTTGCCGAACAGGCGGCGAGGGAATGGCTGGGCGAACACCCGGAGCCTCCTTCATCTGAAGAACCGAAGGAGAACCGCCGTGTCTGAGCAACCCTATCTGACTGTCAAACAGGTCGCCGAGCGTCTCTCGGTTTCCCAAAAGCACATTCGCAGAGCAATAGCTTCTGGAGCTTTGACCGCTCACAGATATGGTCGCGCGATCCGCATTTCGAACGACGATCTCATGGCATTTGAGCGCCTGCGCAGAGGCAAAGAGCTCTTGTCTCGTTAGTCCCCAGCGGGACACTGCAGTCTATACAAATCAAATATTTACGTTCGCTTAGGGAAAACACGCCCTCACTAATGAGATTCATTTTCTCTGTTACGTTCTCCCGGAAATGGCACCCAGTCCACTCCTGTCCTCCCGAGTACACGAGTGGCTATCGCGGAGGTTCCCGAAGATGGAACAAGCACCGAAAGTATCCCCCACAGCTTCCGCCTGGTCGGTCCCCGTCACACTTGCTGAGATCACCGCTCGAATAGCGGCGGATACCGAACTTCCCCCTCGCAAGCGCCAGGACGTGACGTCGAGCATCAAGCGCTTTGCCGAACTGTTGAGCCTCCCCCTCGCCACATCACCGGCGGACCCCAGGGCGTATCGGTCTCGCCTAAAAAGCTTCCAACCGCTCGCCCAGGGCATGTCCGTCAAACGATGGCAGAACATCCGAAGCGATGTTCAGTTCGCCCTGAACCGCTACCGGCCCAAACCGGATTTTCGCGGCGGCCTTCCAATTCCCGTATCAGAGGAATGGACAGCCTTACGATCCCGTCTGGTGGAGACCTTCGGGCTGCGCTCCAGCGATCTATCGCGGTTCCTCAGCTACTGCACTTCGAACGGCATCGCTCCGATCGATGTAACAGCGCAGACGTTCGACGACTTCCATGCCTGGATGGAGTCGTCCCGGCTCCTTAAAGAAACTCAAAAGGTGGTTCGTCGGTCGATCAGACTGTGGAACAAGGCAGCGGATGCCATCACCGAATGGCCAAGCCTCTCAGTCCCATTGGCCCCCGGCCGTGACCTCTACGGCATGAAGTGGGGAGAGTTGCCCGAGGCGCTCCGGCAAGACACCGAGAGGTGGCTCGCTCGCATATCGGGCGACGATCTATCCTTCGATGACGACCTGCCTTCGTCCGTATCCGAAGCGACGCTCAAGTCCTATCGATACTTCGTCTGCCAGATCATGGGCGCCCTTCAGCGCTCGGGTGAGCAGATCGAAGGTATCAAGTCGCTCGGCGACCTGATCAAACCTGAGCGCGTTAGAATCGCGGTCACCTTTCTCAGATCACGGACCGGCAAAGACCAGAGCAGCATGCTCGCCCACATTGCGAGCAAGGCGATCGCGATTGCGCGACACTACGCGCGCTTCGAGGAAGGTGAGATCAATAAGCTTCGTAACCTTCAGCACCGCGTCACGCCTCGAAGCAGTGGCCTTACCTCGAAGAACAAGGAACGCCTTACTCAACTGGACTCCCAAGACAACGAAAAGCGGCTTCTTCAACTCCCGAGCGTGACGTTTGGGAAGCTCGACCGCGTGATTGAGATCGGGCACCGAGAGGCGCTGGCGGCGCAAACGGCCTTGGTCGTCGAGCTTCTGCTGTTCGTCCCGATCCGGCGCCGAAATCTCGTGTTATTGAACCTGAACCGACATGTTCGGTACCAGTTCGACGGGCGCCAGAAAATGATCTTCATCCACATTCCCGCGGACGAGGTGAAGAACCACGTACCCTTGGATTTCGAGCTGCCGATCGAGACTGTTGAGCTCTGGGAGGCGTACTTGGAGCGCTATCGTCCTCGTCTCCTCGTCGGCCCCGATGCAGGGTGGCTCTTCCCCGGCGGCAGACCCGGAGAGCACAAGGCCGCCGAACAGATGGGCCGGAACGTCAGTGCCTTTCTGCGTCGGGAGATCGGACTGGAGTTCAACCTCCATCTATTCCGGCATACCGCGGCCAAACTGTTCCTCGAGGAGCACCCGGGGAACTACGAAGGGCTGCGCCGGACACTCGCCCACAAGAAGATCGACACAACGGCCAATTTCTATGCCGGCTTAGAAACCGGGCAGGCCACACGTCATTTCGACAACACGGTCCTGACGCGTCGCCGCAGACTGTCTGGATCTAGCGACAGGGAGGGTCGTGATGACTGATCGGACCTGTCTTCCTGTCATGGATTGGCCGTCGATCGACCGAGAGCTTTGGCAACGGGCACGGGCCGATAGTGATCTTCTAGAGGATGGTGGCCTCGCCGAACATTGGCGCCCCGACACCGTTCGGAAGGTCGAGAAGGCATACGGGCGATACCTAACGTTCCTGGTTTCGACCGGGTCACTCAGCGGTGCTACATCGCCCGCCGAAAGGATCAGCCGTCAACTGGTCGCTCAATACATTGGGGTTCTGAGAGAGCAAGTCGCCTCGAAGACACTTGCCGGACGGATCATCGATCTCGGCGAGGCGATCCGGGTGATGAGCCCCGGATCCGACATTGAGTGGCTGCGACGCCTAGGGCGCAGGCTGAGCAGTCAAATCACGCCAGTCCGCAACAAGCACAGCCGGATCGTCCCGATAGACCAACTCTTCGATCTTGGGGTCGATCTGATGGAACGCTCGAAACACGATCGCGGGCCGCGCCCGTCATCGGCGTCGGTTCAGTTCCGCGATGGCCTGATGATTGCTCTCCTAGCAGCACGGCCATTCCGACTTCGGACATTCTGGCGCCTGCGGGTTGGTCGACACCTGCGTCGGTCGGGCGATGGTTATCTAATTCAGATCTGGGACGAAGACGCCAAAACGGGACGGGGCGATGTATACCCGCTTCCTCAGGACCTCCCCCCTTATGTCGACGACTACCTGAATAGAGTACGCCCGCTGCTTCTCAATGGCCGCGACAGCGACAAACTCTGGATCTCTTGGGCAGGCGACGACCTGAGCGAGTGCGGCATCCACGACAAAATCGAGGAGCGCACAAAGGCCAGGTTCGGCCACGCCATTAACCCTCATCTGTTCCGGGATTGTGCAGCGACCTCGATTGCGATCGAGGATCCAGAACATGTGCGGATCATCAAATCCATTCTCGGCCATACCTCGCTGGAGACGAGCCAGCGGTTCTACAATCAAGGGCAAAGCATGTCGGCACAACGCGACCTGAACCGAGCCGTCCTCTCCCGGCGCAAGAGACATGCAGCGCAGTCACATCGGAGGGCGGCACGATGAAGCCCCTGCGCAACGAGTATTGGGATCATGATCCGCAGGCGCGTCGCGACGAGTGCGCCAAGATCTGGGAGGAGATACCGCGTACCGACGCGAAGCGTGGCGATGAGGCGTTTGAAGACTGGATCTCCGCCGGCCATGCCGGCCGCAGGCAACAGGCCCTCCACACGCATCGGGCTTTCGCGCCCTCCTCCATGAGTACGAGGATTTGATCGACCAGGGCGAGCCTCTTGTCGACATCCTTGCGGAACGGTTTCGGGTGTCGGTGAACGTCATCAAGTGGCTGCGCTACTGCCGTGACAGCTACGCTGAGTACATCTGCAGCCACTACCGAGGTCATCGCTTCGCGATTCTCTGCCACTGGCTGAACCAGGTCTACAAACTGGAACATCCGAACAATCCTGATGATCTCCGCTGGTTCGTTCTCGGCAATCGCTTCAACGAGTGGCAGATTGGCCTCTTCGGTGGAGACACCGCGAGCCTCGCCCAAGGCGTGCGCGGCCGATGGCGTGCTTACTGCCATGAAATCGGAGCCGTACAGGCGCGAACGCATCACCTAGAGCATCGATTTCTTGCCGAGGTCGCCTTCCGATGGCGCGAGCTTTTTGCGTTGGAGGTGATCCGCCGGATCAACACCGAGTGGCGCGCAATCACGACGGAGACCCTGACGCTCGCGATCACCCCATCGCGCCAGGATTTGCGGGATACCGGCTTCAACTTCGGGCGGCTTCAAGTCTGGAGCTGTAACCTCAGTAGCCGAACACCAGTGGACGACCAGTCCTACTGGCTCAAGCGATCGCTCGACCCTGAGGATCGTCCGACCGATCCACGAGCTCATCGGTTCTCTGTGACGGTGGCTGATCGAGCCAAAGCTATTGTCGCTGGTCACTATGAACCAGAGCCCTTGCCGAGCTTGGCACCACGCGATCACTATCCGGTCGAACGCCGTCGACGCCGGAGGTTCGCACGACTCGCGTTGTGATCTATGCCCGCTACTCGTCCGACAACCAACGGGTCGCCTCGATCGACGACCAGGTGGAACTCTGCCGCCGTCGCGCAAATCAGGAAGGCTGGTCCGTGACGGAGATCTACGCGGATCAAGCCATCAGTGGTGGCTCCACGCACGGTCGGCCTGCCTATGCAGCGCTCCTGCGTGATGCCGAACGCAAGGTATTCGACGTCGTCCTCTGCGAGTCCCTGGATCGCCTCAGCCGTCGTTTGGCAGATACCGCCGACCTTCACGACCGCCTGAGCTTCCTCGGCATCCGCCTATACGCCCTGAACGTCGGCGAGGTAACGCCGATCCACACCGCAGTGATGGGTATGATGGCGCAGCACTACGTGCGTGATCTCGCCGATAAGACCAAGCGCGGTCAACTCGGCCGCGCCCTCAAAGGCAAGATCCCCGGTGGTAAGGCGTATGGCTATGACGTTTTGCCAGCCACCACAGACGGCGCCGGCGAACGAGCGATCAACGCAGAGGAAGCGGAAGTCATTCGGCGGATCTTCCGCAGCTACGCCGCCGGAGACAGCCCACGCAAGATCGCCCGGGACCTGAACGCCGATGGAGTTCCGGGACCAGGCGGGCGACCATGGTCAGACACCACCATCCGGGGCCAAGCCGAGCGCGGCACGGGCGTCCTGAACAACAGCCTCTATGTTGGGCGCCTCGAGTGGAACAGATGCAGCTATATCAAAGATCCACGGACCGGCCGTCGCGTCGCGCGTCCGAACCCCCAGGATCAGTGGGAAGTCGTTAAGGTTCCTGATCTTCGGATTGTTGATGACCGCGTCTGGCAACAAACGCGGACCCGCAGATCAGATCTCGCCAGAACCATGGGGCGGGACGAGAGCGGTAACGCCTTGAACGTCGCGCATCGACGCGTGTTCCTGCTATCCGGCCTGCTGACCTGCGGCATGTGCGGTGGAGGCTACACGATCGTCGCCCAGGACCGGTACGGCTGCGCCACACGACGGTCTAAGGGAACATGCTCCAACTCGGTGACCATCAAGCGCCAGGAGATCGAAGAGCGCGTCTTAACGGCTCTCAAGAACCGCCTGGTCACCCCGGAGCTGACCGAGACTTTCATATCAGCTTTCAACGATGAAGTCCGACGCCTGCAGTCCAGACAGTCCGCCGATAGCAGTGCAGCTCAAAGGGCGCTGTCGAACACGCGCGCGAAGATCTCTCAGATACTCACGGCCATCGAAGATGGCTTCTACGACGCATCCATGAAGACGCGGATTGCGGAACTGAGGAAGCAAGAGGTGGACCTTGAGGCTCGGGTTTCGTCAGTCTCCAGCACGACGGTCACGCCGCATCCCAACCTGGCCAAGCTCTACGCCCGCAAAATCGCTGACCTGACCGCTTCGTTGAACGATCCAGCGATCAAGACTGAGGCTGGAGAGGTTCTGCGATCTCTCATCGACCGCATCGTGCTCATGCCGCGCGCCGATGGACCCGGACTGGACGTCAAACTCCACGGCAATCTGGCGCAGATCCTGGCGTTGAGCGATGCTTGCGCCCAAATACACGAACACCCCGCAGCGGTTGCTGTGGGGTGTCAACTGTCGGTGGTTGCGGGGGCAGGATTTGAACCTGCGACCTTCAGGTTATGAGCCCCATGTAGACCTATCAGCACCAACAACCCTCAATTTTTTTCATCATATTTATCAGTGCTTTGTGACCTTTGCATCATTGATGGCTATTGGCAATTATGGGCAAAACCTGATATCAAGTGCCCCTAAAGTGCCCCCAGAATACGGAGGTGCGACCTTCAGGTTTTCTCCCATGGCAACCTGAAGCTCACTGCCCCTACTGCCCCCAGACGTCAGGTTCATCATGGCAAACATTCAAAAACGGGAGCGTAAGTCCGGCACGGTCTATCTGGCCGACGTGCGCATTCATGGCTTCCCACGCCAGAAGAAGACCTTCAAGCGCCTCACGGACGCAAAGCTCTGGGCGCAGCAAACCGAAGCGGCGATCCGCAAAGGCGAGTTTCAGAACGTGGTGTCCACGGCCCGCAGCAAGACACTGAACGATGTGATCGAACGGTACCGGGACGATGTGCTGCCGCACAAGGCACCATCGACCCAGCGGGCGGAAACGACCTATCTGGCCTTCTGGGAGCGGGAGCTTGGCAAGTATGCCCTTTCCTATATCGAGCCGCAGCTGATCAGCGCCAAGCTGCGTGAGCTTGGCGAGGCAGGTGACGGCCGCCGCAGGGCAGATGACGGCGAAGCCGCAAAGCCCATCAAGGCAGCGCCGAAGAGCCGCAAAACCCTGAAGCACTATCGCGACACTCTGGCCCTACTGCTCAAGCATGCCAAACAGTGGGGCTGGACGGCGGTCAACCCCATCGACGGGGTCAACAAGATCACGAAGATCAGGAACGAGCGCATGCGCTTCCTGAGTGACGAGGAACGCACCGCCCTGCTCGCGGCCTGCAAGGCTAGCGAGAACGAGCATCTGTACCCTGTCGTTATCTTCGCCCTGTCCACGGGCGCGCGGAAGAACGAGGTTCTGTCGCTAACCTTCGGCGATGTGGATTTGAAGCGGGGTGTCGCTATCCTCCGCAACACGAAGAACGGGGATACCCGCACTGTGCCAATCGTGACTGCCCTCCAGAAACTGCTCTCGGCGCATATGAAGCAGGTCGAAGCGCTCTATGAGAAGCTCGACCATGCGCCGCCCGCCAAGTGGTTGTTCCCGAGACGGGATGGCATGGCGCCGATCGACATCCGCACCGCCTGGGAGAACGCACGGGACGCGGCCGGACTGGTGGATTTCAGGTTTCACGACATCCGCCACTCGACGGCCAGCTATCTGGCGATGAACGGCGCAAGCCTCGTGGAGATTGCCGAGGTACTAGGGCACAGGACGCTTCAGATGGTGCGCCGGTACGCCCACCTGTCGGAAAGTCACGTCAAGGAGCTAGTGCAGAGCGTCAACGACAAGGTGCTGCCCGCCGAGCTGTAACCCGCCCACACTTCATTGTTCGGCAAGCCGTTTTCGGCTATATGTGAGGTTCCTGCTCTTTATAGGCCCCTTATACCATGAGGTTTACCATGGTTGATTTTCGGGACCTGGCGACCGTGAAGCAGGTAGCGGTGGAAGCACCGTTCATCACGGAAGCCAAGCTGCGCTGGTGGATATTCCATGCGGAAACGAATGGATTGAAGCCTGCGCTGATCAAGATCGGTGGACGGGTCTATATCGACCGTGCCGAATTCAACAAGTGGCTGGAGGGTCAGCGTATGGCTCCGAAGGCTTTGAACGACGCGGCCTGACACGGCCTTCGACCTCGACCGAAGCCCCACCCTCGCGGTGGGGCTTCTTTCGTTTGGGCAACTTCACACTTGCATTAAGTCCATATATAGACTACATCTAAATCATGAGCCAGAATTGGAGGGTGTCATGCCAGCGCAAGCGCGTCCAGCTACAGTGATTGATCGCAAGGGCCTGTCGGGTCCAGCCTTGCGCACGTTCTTTCGTATAGCGGAGCTGTGGGAGCTGTCGGTTGACGACCAGATGACTCTCCTAGGTGTGACGGCCAGGTCCACCTTCTTCAAGTGGAAGAAGGACCCGAACACCGTTCTCCCGAGGGATACTCTTGAGCGCATTTCTTACATCGTCGGGGTCTACAAGGCGTTGCAAATTCTGTTGCCGGATGAACAGGCGGCGGATGAATGGGTCAAGCGACCGAATGAAGCGCCTGTGTTCGCCGGCCAGTCGGCGTTGGACAGAATGCTGTCTGGTCAGGTGGCTGACCTGTTTGTGGTCAGACAATACCTCGATGCACAGCGAGGCGGCTGGGCATGACAGTTGCTGTTACTCAAATCGATTGGAAGCCGTGCTGGAGGATTATCCCCAGCCGCTTTCCACCGATTGCGCTCTTCGAGCGGGTAACAGAACCGGATGATCTGGAAGCCATCTTTGAACTGGAGTCCCTGACCAACCCAAGGCTAAGGGATGAAGTCGGCGATATCCGCCTTGTGCCGCCCGAGGAAAGGATCAGCGGGCCGGGCACAAGTATCATTATGGCGGCCTTCACACACCTGAACCCCGAGGGGAGTCGGTTCTCTGACGGCACGTACGGGGTGTTTTATGCCGCGAATAATCTGGAGACGGCTATCGCTGAGACAAAGCACCATCGCGAGCGCTTCATGCGCGCCACGAAGCAAGATCACATGGAACTCGACATGCGGGTGTATGTGACGGACCTCAATGGCGAGCTTCATGATCTAAGGGGCCAGAAGGCAACCCAGCCACTTGTCTATCACAATGACAATTACGCAGCCGGCCAGCATTTGGGGAAGACGCTCCGCAAAGAGGGCTCGAACGGGATTGCCTATGACAGCGTGCGGCGCGCGGGCGGTGAGTGCGTTGCCGTGTTCCGACCTCGCCTGCTGTCGAACGGGCGGCAGGAACGGCATCTCTGCTACGTCTGGGACGGCAATCGGGTAGCCTCTGTCTATGAGAAACGGGAACTCGGCAATGGCGGGGTTCAATAAATGAAATCAACGGAGAATTGTGAAGGATCTCAGTACAAGCCCGTCGATCAATTGTATGGCCAACCACGTTATGCCGATGTTGGAACGGTATCGCGCATTCGGGGTCATAAACATCAGAACGTCGATGTGCTGGGGCTGCTCATAGCTTCAACCGAAAACAAGAGAAATGTAGAGGGGGCATGCCAATGCTTGGCTTGAATCTAAGGCAAGAGTTTAAAGGGCGCCGCCTCAAGGGCACAGCGATTGAGCTCTCGAATGAAGCAAATACGGGAGCAACTCAGGTATCTGCTCAGGACTTCCTTGGGATCACCTACCCAACTCATGACCTGTTGAAGGGTATAGAAGCTGTCGGCCCTGATCATGGTCGACCCGTGGTTGTTATCGGTGAGCGCGGCCTTGGTAAATCTCACCTGATGGCCGCTCTCTATCACGCGGTCAACGATCCTACGTCGACCGGGGCTTGGCTGAACAATTGGTCAAGCACGCTGGGCGATCCGCAGATTGGAAGCATCAAGCTACGCAACGGCATGCTTGTCATTGGTGAAAGCCTGCACCGGCAGCGATACAAGTTTCTTTGGGACTTGCTGTTCGAACGCCATCCCCATGGCACCTATATTAAGGGAAAATGGGAAGGGATGGGCAGTGCCCAAACAGATATTCCCTCGGACCAGCTCATTTTGGAAATGCTGCGGCATACACCGACGATGTTGCTGCTCGACGAGTTTCAAACCTGGTATGACGGCCTGACGAACACCAAGCAGTATCCATGGAAAAATTGGGCCTTCAATTTCATCCAGATTTTATCGGAGATCGCTAAAGAGCACCCCGAACTACTCGTGCTTGTGGTTTCTGTTCGCAATGGCGATACCGATGCATATCAGCAGATTCATCGCGTCAACCCTGTCCAGATTGATTTCAAGGCAGGTGGCAGTCCTGAACGTATTCAGCATGACCGGCGACGGATGCTATTGCATCGGCTTTTTGAAAACCGGCTTCAGATTGCCCCTGCTTCTATCGAGAGTCTGCTAACCAGTCACGTTTCCGAGTACTTCCGACACCTTGGCACTCCATCTTCAGAACAGGATCGCAAAAGGCGAGAGTTTACCGAATCCTGGCCTTTCGCTCCCCACTTGCTTCAGCTTCTGGAAGACCAAGTATTGGTCGCGACGGATGCTCAAGAGACCCGCGACCTTATCCGCATCCTTGCAAATCTGTTCAAAAGCAGAGGTGAGCACACGCCTATTCTGACCTCGGCGGATTTCCGGTTGGATGATGAAGCTTCCGGCATCGGCGCGCTGTTGGACTCGGTGGCGAACCAGCAACATCGAACGCTACGGGATAAAGCGCTGCGCAATGTCACCTCGGTCATTGAGGCGGTTTCAGATCATGCGATCAAAGCACCGCATCTTCAGGAGATCATGGGTGCTCTCTGGCTGCGCTCAATTGCCGTTGGCAATCTTGCAGGTGCCGAGCCCGCGGTCCTTCAGGTCGATGTCACCCAGGACAAGGCAATAGATGACAACGCCTTCCAGGTAGAGCTAGCAACCATTATCGAGAACAGCTTCAACATCCACCAGGACGGCTCACGCCTTGTTTTCAAGGAAGAGGAAAATCCTCAGGCCAAGGTTATGGCCTCTGCGCGGAACGACAAGCTGTTCACTGACGGCTCCGATCTGGCACAACTTGCCAAAGAGGTCCGTTACGTCATTGGCGGTTCTGAAGAGGTTGCCAAGACTTTCAGGGTCATCGCATTGCCACGCAACTGGCTGAACGATCCATGGACGGGACTGGATGAAAGCGAACAGCCTGAGAGATGGGACGACCGGCTCCCTATTTTGGTTCTGCCGGAAGAGCCAGACCATCTGAACGAACGTCTCGGAAAGTGGCTGAAGGACCATCTGCAAAAACGCCGCAACACTGTCCGTTTCCTTTTGCCACGAGCGGGAACATCAAATGCGTTTTACGACCGCGACCTGCTGATCCTCGCGCGAGCCGAAATGAAAGCACAGGAATGGGGCGCTCAGAATGGTGAATACCGGAAGCTCCAGACGAAATATCAGAACGAACTGCGTGACATCCTGAAGAAGCGTTTCGACCGCTTTGCCGTTCTGCACCGCTGGAATTTTGCCGATCCGGAGAAATGTGAGTTTCACATCGAAACCCTGCGCGAGCAGGGCGCAAAAATTCCTGAAGCGATGGAGCAGGCTCTCTTAAACGATCTGTTTGTCCCTGAGGATTTTGAAGACCTGGTCAAGGAGGCTGCTGATAACAACGCCTCCGTGGGCAAGCTGCTTCGCGAGCTGCAAGAGCCTCGCCCGACGGGACAGGACTGCATTCCATGGCTTGGTGAAACAGCCATGAAAGAGCGCATAGTTCGTCTTTGCGCACGGGGCACCATCGCGATCAACCTGCGTGGAATGGAGTACTTACAAGCTCAGTCTGGAGAGGACGAAGACGCAGCCTGGAAACGGCTGCGACCCAAATTGGCCTACACAGGCCGACAGCTTGACGAGGTATTCCTGCTTCAGCCATCCGCGGTACCGTCGACAGGCGGTTCTAGCCCTCCGATACCGCCGGCCGGCTACCCGGTAACGGGAGGAGGCTCAGGAGGTCCGGTATCCCCGACGCCCTCAACAGGCGGTGGTGATGATCCTGCGTCCCCGACGCCTGACCCAACGAAACCTGGTGGCGGAATATACGGCGGCGGCGGGGTCGCTGTTGGGACACGCACGAATCTGTCCAATCCTGCGACATCTCCGCTCAATCTGATTGGTAAACTTGAGGGCTGGGGCATAGGCCCGGCGACCCCTGTAAAGGAGGTTACGCTGAAGGTGCCTGCCGCAACCGGTGCGCAGCTGAAAGAACTGCTGAAGAAGCTGCCCGACGGCATGACATTCGAGTTGTCGCTCGACAAGGAGGACAGTTGATGCCGCTCGACACCAATCAGCTAAGATCACTAACGACGGATGCTTCCGCCGATGCATGGCGTGCAATCGTTGAAAACACCCTCGCTCTGTGCGCGGAGCCCTTGTCGGAAGGCAATGCCCCTGGCGAGGTCACGAAGCGTGACAGGGCTGTCGGCGCTCTCGACCACTTCTTGTCTGCGAGCGCGTGGGATCTGTGGCAATCGTTCGGAACCGACGTTGTACGTAATGCCGACCGGTTGTCTGAGTGGTGGAAAGAGCCTTACAGCGCCAAGGCAATTCTTGTCCTGGACGGGCTGAGCTTGCGGGAGCTTCCTTGGCTTGTTGAAGGCGTTAAGGAGCGAGGGTTCACCCTTCACTCGTCTACAGCTTTTGGGGCTGAGATACCCAGTGAGACAAACGCCTTCGCGCGCGCTTTAGGTTTCAACAGCCGCAGCCAGCTACAGAACAATGGCGGTGGCGAAACGCACCGGCTGACGCCATGTAAAACGGAATGTGTCGATCTTCCATGGACTGATTGTGCGGGGCTGATTGATGCCTCGCCCAATTGGGTTTTCTGGCACCATTGGCCTGACAGCAAGCTTCACGATGGTTCCGGCGCAGGCCAAGGATTGGATACCCTGACCCGTGATATCGCTGCACAGCTGACGAGTGACGATTTCTGGGGCTTCGTCGAGCGCCTGGCAACCGGCCGTCGGTTGGTGATCACGTCTGATCATGGCTACGCGGCAACGGGGCTATTCTTTGATGCGGCCGATGAGCAAGCCGCGTTCCTCAAGAGCACACTGAAGAGCGGGCGTCTTGTTCCGGGCGAGCATGATCCGGGACCTTTCGTTCCGCCTGTGGCCCTGCAAATGACCAGCGCGCACGGACCGCACATGCTCGCTGTGGGGCGATGGAAATGGAAGAGCCAGGGCGGTTATCCGACGCTGGCACACGGTGGGCTTTCTATTCTGGAAATGCTGTCACCGTTTGTAGAAATAACAAAGTAAGGAACTCCGTGCATGGCCACGAAAAAGGAACTTGTAGCTCAGGAAGTGGCACGCGCGGTCGGCGCAGGTAAACCCGTTGCAATGGAAACGGTCGATTTCAGCGACCCTAACCGCCCGAAGACATGCCTTGAAGTCGATTTCCCCATCCTGCCCGTCAATCAGGTTGCGGTGATTGAGGGCAACGCCGGCAAGCCGATTTACCAGATGTCCAAATGGTGGGCGCGGCGGCGTTCGAGTGTTTTCCGCTCGATGTTGATTGCGGCAGCCACGAAGGCTCCGGACGATCCGGCTATGGCTGCCAAGCTCGTCTGGGACAACTATTACGCCAATCACCAGAAGAAGGGTGCCTTCAAGCATCTCAAGGTCGCCGACATTTTCATGGGCGGCGGAACAACGCTGGTCGAAGGCTCACGCCTTGGCATGCAGATGTCCGGCAACGACCTGAACCCGGTGGCCTGGTTTGTCGTAAAGCAGGAGCTCGCCGACGTCGATCTGGACGAGGTAAAGCGCCTCTTGGCCGATATCGAGGCCGAGGTCAAACCCCAGATTATGCCCTTCTATTACTGCGACGGCCCGAACGGTGAGAAGGGAACTTGGACGCACAAGCCGAGTGGCAAAGTGATGGGATCAGATTTTGACCCGCTCTCCCTGAAGCCGGAAGAGCGAAAGGACTACAGCTACGAAGGGCCGGAAATCATCTACGCCTTCTGGGCCAAGCATGGTCCTTGCCAGGTGACAGGCTGTGGCCATCGCACGCCTATCATGACCAACCCGGTCATGGCTGTAAAATCCATCTCAGTGAAAAGCTGGTCGCACAAATGCACTTCCTGCGAAACTGCTTTCGACATCGAAGCGGCAGCAGCGCGAATGGCACCAGATGTGCCTCTTTACGTTGCTCCTGATGAGAAACCGTACTCGACCCTTGATGGCAAGGGGCGCGTAAATTGCCCAAGCTGCGGCCAAACGTCGATGGTCAAGCTCGGCAAGGGCAAGAATAAGAAGGTTGAACTGTCTTTGCTCGTCCACCCAGAGTGGATGACGGGCAGCCCTCAGAAGGATGAAAATGGCAATGAGTACGGCGGTTCTGCAACTGACAGCGTGGAAGCGACGAGCCGCTGGAACTCCGATAGAGCAAAGCACCTGAGATTGTTGGAAGTCCGAGGCACGCTGCCTGAGGAAGTTGAATGCCCAGAAACAGGTGTGGTCTTTGCCACAGATAAACGAGGTGGCACCGTACCAAAAAAATCTACCTTCACCTGCCAATCCGATGGCCGCGAAAACGATGTTCTCGACGCTATTAAAGCGTCGGGTAAAACTGGACCAATGGCGGGATATTCTGTTCAATGTTTTTCTGAGAACTATAAGCTTTCAGGAGCACCATACGGCGGCCGGTATTTTTTACCATTTCAGTCATCATTGGCAAACCAATACAATGCAGCAATCAGTGAATGGGACCGGAGAAAAGACGCCGATCTAAGTGAATACTGGCCTAAATCTGAGTTACCTTACGGATTTATGACGCACCACCTTCAAGGCGGCGTTCCTAATCATGGCTTCACGCATTGGTGGAAGATGTTTAATCCACGACAGCTCTTGGTGCATTCACAGATATTAAAAACGATAGTTGAGCAAGATGGATATGACTGGTCTGTACGAGAATTCGTCCTCGGCGCATTCCAGCAATATCTAAGAAATCAGTGCCTTTTCAGTTTTTGGAATCCTCAGCGAGACACACCTGAACCAATGTTCTCAAATAACAATTTTCACCCGAAGTCCACTGTCATTGAAAATTGTGTCTTTCCAAAACTTGGGCGAGGAAATTGGGCGTCGTCTACGGCAGGCACGATTGAAGGTCGTGACTGGGCAGAACGGCCTTGGGAAGCTGTGAGTGTTCAAACTCTATCTACTAGCGATGCAGATCTGGCTGCCGAGGTTACCGGAAAAAGCGAAAAAGTGTTTCCTGGTGACGCCGTTATGCCGGCAGAAGTCTTCCAAGGTTCATCTACCGAGCTTACTCAATATCATGACCAATCCATTGATTTGGTCATCACGGACCCCCCCTTTGGCGGCCTCCTTCACTATTCTGAACTCGCCGATTTTTTCCATGTCTGGTTGCGCTTGCCGCTTAAAGATAAGTACCCAGGAGTATTTGGCCCAGAATATACTCCGAAATCTATGGAAGCCGTTTCAAATCGAGCGCGCGAGCCCGAGGATCCCGATGGCTTCTACCAGCGACTGCTGACAGCTTGCTGGAAGGAAGCGCACCGCGTCCTCAAGCCGGGCGGTATGCTCGCATTCACTTTCCATCACAGCGAAGATGCTCCATGGGTTTCAGTTTTGGAATCTCTATTTGACGCCGGGTTTTACCTTGAGGCGACTTATCCCATCCGGTCTGACGAGACGAAGGGCGACGGTGAATTTGGCTCGAAAACCATCGAATATGATATCATTCATGTTTGCCGAAAACGGACTGAAGCACCCAAGGAAGTCAGCTGGGGCCGGATGCGCCGCGAAGTCCTGGCCGACGTGCGCCAGCTCCAAGGCATGCTGGAAAACCACGCTCGTGCTGGTCTCCCCGCAGCCGATCTTCAGGTCATCCGCCGTGGCAAGGCGCTGGAATACTTCTCGCGCCACTACGGCAAGGTCTACGTCGACGAAGGCCGCCCGATCTCGGTGAAGGATGCTCTTGTCGGCATCAACCAGCTGATCGACGAGGATTCGAACAAAACCATCGAGGCGGTTCCCGTCATCGCCGAGCCGATGTCTCGTCAATTCCTGCGCATCTTCGACGGCAAGACCGAGCTTGCGCGGGACCAGATTCAGAAACTGCTGCGCGGCTCCGGAATTGCACCCGATGAATTCGAAAAGCGAGGCTGGTGCAGCGAAGACAAGAAAGTATTCCAGGTCGCCGATCCACTCGATTTCGCCAGAGATTGGCAGGGCAAGCACCGACGGCGTCTCACAGCCGACCTCGATCAGGCCCTTGTTCTGACGGGCGCATGTTATGACGGAAGCGGCATCAACGCCTCCGACACGCTCAAGAATGAGAACTTCAAGCCGCACCCGGCTCTGAAGGGATTGCTGGAATGGCTTAGCAGACGGGGCCAGACGCAGCCTATGCGGAACGCCGCCTCGCGGGCACTTACGATCTACAACAACTGGGCCACGAGCCACAAAGAGGAAGTGGCACAGATGTCGCTGTTCCTGGAGGACTGAGCATGAAGCAATTGCTCGACAGCGTCTGGCAGCGGCGCGGGATTAGCTGGATATGGGACGACGAAGCCCTTTCCGCCGTGACCCAACCTTCTGAGGTTTTCAGTCTGCGCCAATTGATGCGGGCCGGAAGGGATTGGCCGGACGATCTGCCGAGTAACGGTGGCAATTCACTCGTTGTCGCTGGCCTCGATGCTAGCATCGACCTGCTCAACCCATCCGATGCTGAGAACTGGCTTGGCGGGGAATTGAAGTCAGCCATTCTCTCGTTTCAAGATGCATATTCCGGTGAAGCCGCCCTGATCTTCTGGCTTCCGAAAGGACAGCGGCGCTTCCATACCGACATGGCAACCGACGCGGTTAGATGGCGCTGTGCGGCACCGCACTCCAACGAGAATATAGAGCTTGGCCGTATTCTATGGGGCGAAGCCAGGGAGTACCCCCAAGAAATCATCATGTCCGAGGCAGGCAAACCGGTGGGCCTTTTCCACCTGCGGATCACTTGAGGACGCGGGATGGAAGCAATGTCTTACACACCAGGTGAGCGGATCACGCATCCCGAACTTGGCGCCGGGGTGGTGCTGGAGGCACCCAGTGACGGCTATCTGCGCGCATTTTTCAGTGTCGGAGAACGGCGTGTTCCGCTGACCAATGTGCAGCGAGAGCTTTCCAGAACCGAGCGCATTTTGCGGTCGGTCGAAGGGACGCCCGAACGGCTGCGGAATGTCTGGCTTTCTTACGAAGCTCATGCACTACCCGTCATGGAGAGCGCCTCTGCGCTGACCTCCGCGCGCATTGATCTACTTCCCCATCAGGTCGTGCTGACGCATCGGATCGCGACCGCCTCGCCCCGCCGTTTCCTGATCGCCGACGAGGTAGGACTAGGCAAAACAATTGAAACGGCACTCATCCTCCGCGAGCTTGCCAGCCGGGGAGAATTGGACCGGGCTTTAATGGTCGTTCCCGCCGGCTTGGTGAACAACTGGCACCGGGAACTGAATGAAGTTTTCAATCTGGATTTTGAGGTGTTTGGTTCGGAAGGCGACATCACCGACCGCAAGACAAATGCCTTTGCCAAGCATGATCGGTTGATCGCCAGTATCGACACCCTCAAACGTCCAGCGCGTATCAAGCGCCTGCTCGAAGCGCCACGATGGGATCTGGTGGTCTTCGATGAGGCGCATCATTTGACCGCCTACCGAGTTGGCGGCAAGGTCCGAAAGACCGAAAACTATAAGCTCGGTGAGGCTTTGAAGGGCCATACACGCGACCTGTTGCTGCTATCAGCGACGCCGCACCAAGGCAACCATTTCCAATTCTGGATGCTGGTCCAACTGCTCAATCCGACACTCTTCGGCAGCCCCGAGGAAATGATTGAGAACCGCCACAGACTGAACACGGTGATGTTCCGCCGAACCAAGGCGGATGCCTGCCGCCCGGACGGCGATCCGCTCTTTGCCCGGCGTTGGGTACATACTGAATCGTTTCTCATGAATGAGGATGAACGTCAGTTCTACGAGAAGCTGAGGGAGTACCTCGAAGACGGATTTGATCTCGCGAAGAGACAGGGGAACCAGGGGCGTGCCCTAGGATTCCTCATGGCCATTTTCCAGAAGATTGCTGCATCGAGTTTCGCCGCTGTGCGCCGAACATTGAAGCGGAGAATGCTGATGCTCACTTTGCACGAAGCCCTGCTTCGCGACCGTGAGCTGGACATCGAGGGACGGGAACGGCTCTACGATGAAGCTCGGGAAATCGTCCATACCGAGTGGAGCCTCAGCCGTGATCCGATTGGACGAACCGAAGTCGATCGCGTGATGGCAGACCTCAAGTACCGGCTGGCGAAGAAGCTGGATGAGGAAGCGCTGGAAATGGCGTCAGACCCATACGGGAGTGAATTCGCATCGTCGCACATGGAAGATGCTGCTTCCGCTGTGGTTGACCTTCATCTGCCCGAAGAACGTCTGCGCATTGCGGAATTGCTTTCCATTTTCCCCGAGAGGCGGGAAACGAAGGCACAAAAGCTTCTGGACGGACTCGGTACGCTCTGGCGGCAAAATCCGAACGAGAAAATCGTCATATTCGCGACCTATCTCGGCACGGTTGAACTCCTGGCAAAGGAGATCGAGAGCGTCTATCCGGGCCAAGGTGTTGTCGTGCTCCGGGGTGGAGACCATGGAGCGAAGGTTGCGGCCGAACGGCGCTTCAAGATGAAGAACGGACCGAGGGTGCTGGTTTGCACAGCCGCAGGCCGCGAAGGTATCAATCTCCAGTTTTCCCGTATCCTTTTCAATTTCGACCTGCCCTGGAATCCTATGGATATGGAGCAGCGCATAGGTCGCATCCATCGTTACGGGCAGGCCCATACGGCCCAAGTCTATAACCTGGTACTTTCCGATACGATTGAAGGTCGCATTTTTCTCTTGCTCGATGACAAGCTGACGGAAATTGCCAAGACGCTTGGAAAGGTCGATGACCAAGGGAATGTTGCAGAAGACCTACGTTCTCAGATTTTGGGCCAGCTATCAGAACGCCTGAACTATGACCGGCTTTATCAAGAAGCTCTATCCGACCCGCTATTGAAACGAACAGCGGTCGAGTTGGAGGCTGCACTGTCCAACGCTCGCGAAGCGCGCGAGGTTGTATTCGACCTGTTCCAAGACTTGGATGGCTTCAGTCTCGATGATTATCAGCCGTTCTCCGACATATCTTCAAGCATGCAGCGGTTGGTAAACTTTTTGGCGGCGGCCTTGGACGAGCGCAACCAGCGCCTAGTGAAGATAGACGAAGAGACCTACGAACTGGACAGCACGACCACTGGAGGCAAGAAACGCTTTACGCTGGATCGTGACACTGCGACCGCCAATGACAACATTGAACTGATGGGCATAGATCACCCTACCGTTCAGGAAGAGCTTGGACGGTGGAGAAGCCTTTCTCCCGAAAGCCTTGGGGCTGTGGCGAACAGCAGTGAGGAGGGTGACCCAGTACTCTTGTCTCTCTGGATGGTCGAGACGACAGCAGGCAATGGCGAGAAGCGCATCTCTTTGCAGCCCATTGCCGTGAACATGGAAGGCAGTCGTGTCCCCAGTGTCGAACGGCAGACAGACAGATACCTTAGGGCTGAACCTGGATCACCGAAACTATCTGATGATGAACGCCTTCTGCTATTCTCTTCTGTCGTCGAACCGACCTTACAACGCGAACTAAAACACAAGGGAGCAGCCAACGGCGACGGCAGCTATTCAGCTGAATTGATTGGATACATTGAAATCGTCTGATTTCCGATACCAAGCCCACTGTTGTTCGTTTCGGAAGCCGAAGTCACCGAGCGGTCACTCTCGTTTCATGCGCCAACCTGGAAACCGTCGAACGATGGACGCCGAAGGTGCGGGCGATTTCGGCCTGGCTCTGGCCCTCTTGCATCCAGCGAACTGCCTTTCGGCGCTGGTCGCTGGTGAGAGCACGACGGCGGCCAAGTGGGCGGCCCTGCTCACGGGCATGGGCGAGGCCCGCGCGGGTGCGTTCCCTGATCATCTCCCGCTCGAACTCTGCCACACTGCCCAGCATCTGCATCATCATCCGGCCGGCCGGCGTTGTAGTATCGATAGCCTCGGTCAGCGACCGGAAGCCTGCTCCCGCCTTGTCGAGGCGGTCCATGATGCGCAGAAGGTCCATGAGGGAACGGGAAAGACGGTCGAGTTTCCAGACGATAACAACGTCGCCCTGTCCGACGGCATCCAGAAGCTCTTGGAGGGATGTACGGTCAAACCGCCCACCAGACGCTGCGTCTTCGAATATGGTCTCGGCTCCCGCCGCCTTCAGCGCAGCAACCTGTGCAGCCGTGTCCTGGCCTTCAGCTTTCGATACGCGGGCATAGCCGAAGATCAACCGTCAAATTCGCTCCATCTATTTGCAACAAGTATTCGCAACACGTTTTCACAATATCATCAACGGCGCCCGTCTTGTTGCAAAAACGGTACTTAAAGCGCCCTACGCGGATAAACGATGAGCTCGGCCTTCAACAGTTGCGCACGTCTCTCGGCTTCCCGCATCGCGTCGTCGAATGTGCCAAACTCAAGCTCCAATATCGGCTGGTCGCACCTTACTGTCCAGATAACGTCTTTCGGATTTTTCTGAAATACAACAATTTTTGCCATGCATTTTATTCCAATAATATAATTCTTTACGCAATCAAACAAACCTCCTCCACAAGCCTATAATGATCATTAGGTGTTTGTAATTTCACAATAATTTCCAGAGTTATTTTTTCGGCACAACATTCTATATTTGTTGTTATCGTACTCGTCGAAATTATATTTTCTTCAACAATTTCTCTAGTTGCGATCGCCACCGTTCAGGGTTTTGGTAAAAACCGTTTGTTGGGTCGTCATGCGCCCTAGGCTTCAACCAATTAACTTTGCCGAATATACCTTCAAACTCTTTCTGGCGACCATCCTCGTAAAAGATCAGATCCGGGTGCCCTGCGATTTCCAGCGGGACCGTTTTGGCGCGCGCGTAAAGCTGTTCTACTGTGTGCAACATGCGATCGGGGGCACACACAGATTCTCTGGTGGCGGCCCCGCGCACCGGGTCGGCAATAAGCAGACCTGAAATGTCGCCTCTTTCAACGGCGCTGAGCATGGCAACTGCACCAACGCCGCGACTCACCCCGATGATGTGGTCGTAACTACGGCGCTTTAACCAGTGAGCCGCATCACCAATGTGCACGCCGCCGTCTTGGGCAGCGATTAAATATTCGGGATTGGCGCAGGGGCCATACTCCTCCAGCGTGCCGCCGACTGTTTCACCGTAACCAGCCCGATGCAGAACCAGAACATCGCCAAACTCAAGCAACATCTCAACAGTCCGCGCCGCGACTAAATCGAATGCCCGGACGAATGGTGAATAACTCATCGGGTCATAGCTATGCGTGAGGAGGAATACTCGATCTGCCCTTGCATCAGTGCTCTTGGAATACAGACGGGCATCGAGCTTGGCACCCTCTGAATAGATTTTCAGATTTCTCGGCCGATCAACTTGCGGCAGCTCGATTAAGCCCATTTGACGAGCGCGGCGGTAAGCATTGATAAAAAGTTGGCGACTCGGAGAAAATAGCGTTTCCACCCAGGCAATGCCTTGCAGTCGCTCGGGAAGTGGAATGGACAAGGGCGTGAAGCCGTTCTCGTGTGTCCGCCGCACCCAGTCTCTGAACGCGTTGGAGCCTTGATCCTCGCTTGAAGTGAATGCGTCTGAAAGTAAAATTGCATGGGCTGGAGCGAGACACTGAGTATAAAGCTGACGATCCTGGTCAGATCCGAACCCCCACCGCGTTTGTTTCTGAGCAAAATTACCCGCCTCGACATGCCGACACTCAGCATCCACGGGCGAGGCGGCGTAGTTGTCGTCCACAATCGCGAAATAGTTTAAGAGAGCTCTGTACAGTGCAGCATCCCGATCCTGCAATTCGTAAGCTGCGGCAAGCGAAGCGTATCCTGCGACAAGCGCATCGAATACTTCAAGCGGGAATTTTGCCGAAAGAGATGGCTTCCGTCTTTCCTTCGGGCCAAGTTCGGGGTGCGGCCTGCCGTGTGAAAATAGCTGTACCCACATACGCGCAACCTGAGCATCGAAAGCTGGGGTGTCAGGCAACGCACTGAGAAAGCCGACCTGCGGTGTATCCACTGGATGAACGTCGGATCGACTGCGTCCGTCAACCGTGGCAATGATCGCAAACGGCTCAGTTCCGGCGGGATCAAGACCGAGCGGATATAAATCAGCGATACGCTCAAACACGGTTGCGATACGTTCGAGGGCAGTGTCGGTTTGTGCGGGAGTCCACGTAGCCGGACTAAGAAGGCGAACCGGCATCTTTGCGGTTGGCGAAACCGTGACATCTCTGCTTTGCCAAGCCGAGGATCGAACAACGGCTACTGTCTGTTTGGCTGGTGCCGTCAAGCATCCGTCGTCGCCTTGTTTCGCGCCGATAGCTTCCCATTCTGCAAGAGCAGGGAACGAATAGCCATCGGAGACGAAAACCCGCAAGTCCTCATCCTGCCAAGTTTCATGCCCTTGGAATCCCTTGCGTTCTTGATGTGGCGGGAAGAGGCCGCACGACGCCCACGGAACGCTAGGCGCAAGAGAGATAAGCAGCGTAACGACAGCCCCTGACACAAACTTGAGATTGAGAAACGGTACAGTATGGGCGGCCATTACCAATCCCCCCCGTCACCGCCAGAGCATTGGTCACAGTTACATTGGTAACAGCTCACCGTTGAGCCGCCACAGGAGCAGACGGAGTTACAGCTTACGCAGGATGCGCCCGAGGTGGTTGTTGTGGTCGTGCCGGTCGGGGCGTCCGAGGTACAGTTAATTGTCGCACCGTCTGTTGTGCACCATTTTCCACTCGTAAGACTTCCGACTTGGGGATCGCTTTCCGAGACCAACCCCTGATCGGCTTGGCAGGTCCAACTCGTTCCGTTCCAAATGAGTTTCTGAGATGTTCCGCAAGCTAGAGGAACGTTCACATCACAAATGATTTGCGAACCATTTGTGCGGCACCAACGACCGTTGGTCAGACCACCAACTTGTGGGTCGGTTTCTGTTGCTGCTGTTGCACCAATTTCATCGGCTACACACACCCAACTCGTACCGTTCCATTGTATTTTGTTAGCGCCCGTGCAGGTTGGGATGGTACCGACGTTGCCTGCACCAACAAACAGCTCGGCCGCAGTCACCCGGTTGCCTACATTCACGTTTCCGCTTGGGACGTTCAAACCGTTGTTAACAGTTGCACCGTTGTCAAAAATCCCCGTACCGGTAACAGTCAGATTGCCGGTTGCCGTATCAATGGTGAAGCTGGTCACACACCCACCAGCATCCGCACCTGCATTGGTTGGCGCATAAATCCTACCAGCCGCAGTACAAGCGTTCATGCGGTCGTTCTCACCCTGCAAGGTGCCGATTTGGGCATTGGCTTTGCCACCTTCAATCCCGCGGCTGGATGTGGCAAAAAACTTACTCTGCGCAGATACGCTTGCGACAATGGCTACACTAAATAAAGATGCTAAAATTACTGATCGCCAAACCATTTTCATATACCTAATAATTAAAAATATTTATTTGTACGATAAAATACGAATTCAAATACTTATATTGCCACACACAAATATACCGCATGACATAATATTTTTAACGAGATAATTGAGGAAATTTAAATAAAATTATTGAAATATTTGCTCTTTACTGTGCACACGCCGGAATATCGCAATGGTTATTGCGGCGATGTAGATATAAAAATTTTTGTCATAAATCATAATCTAATGGCGTTGCCGACCCTGGTGAATGTATTCTTGTTAACCTAGGGTAATAACAAGTGGATCGGCAACGCTAATTACTATATGCATTATTTTATATCATTTCTACCTGTCAGTATTTTTATTTAACACACCATCATAAACCCTTGAATGTATTCAACGTTAAAAAGGGTAATATCATGGCTGTGATAGACTACGCTAAGCGTGCCCTATGGGCATGCGCCATCTGGCTCCCATTGCTGCTGTTTGCATCGATCGGGCTTTATCTCTTCTTCTATTATTTTTCCACGAGCACGCTGGTTGCCAAGGCATTGTGCGCCGGAGGATTGCTCGGGCTGTTTCTGATGACTTGGGCCGTGCAGCGGGTATTTTTCGTTCCACGCGATGCCTATGGCAAGGCCGCTTTTGCAGCATCATCAGATTTGCGGCGGGCCGAATTGCTCAAGCGCGGGCCGATCATCGGCAAGTCCAGATGGCGTTTCATCCGTCACGCCAAACCAGGTCACCTTCTAACCTTCGCCCCGACACGTTCCGGCAAGGGCGTCGGGGCCGTCATCCCGAACCTGCTCGACCATCCCGGTTCAGTCGTCGTGACGGATATCAAGGGCGAGAACCATGCGGTCACACGAGCGTACCGCGAGACGCTGGGCAGGGTGATTGCCTTCGCCCCCTTCGATTCCACCCTCGGCGGTGATGGCTATAATCCAATCGACTTCATACGGACCTTTACACCGAAAGAGGTGGACGATGCTCGCATGATCGCGGAGATGCTGGTCGCCCCCGATGGGAAGGAAGCCAATCACTGGGAACGGGAAGCGCGGACTCTGCTGACCGGCCTGCTCCTGCATGTGGCGCTGGAGCGCAAACCCCAGTGTTGATACCGGAGTGAATCTCCCCAGAACCGCCGTTTGAAAATTCCCCAGTTGGCGTGTCGCCGGTCATCCGGGGCGCGCCCCGGATGACCGGCGGCGGCGAGTTGCCGATGCTCCTCTCGGTCGGCGAGAGGAGTTCGGCGGTGATCAAACTGGGAGAGATGCTCATGATCTTGGAACTGCATCGGCAGGGGCTGTCTATATCGGCGATCGCACGGGAGAGCGGGTTCGACCGCAAGACCGTTCGTCGCTACATCGAGCGCGGCCTGGAGCCACCGAGCTATGGCCCACGCAGGCCACGGTCACGTCTGCTGGATCCGTACACCCCCTATCTGCGCGAACGCGTGATGACGTGGCCTGGCCTGACCGGCGCCCGGCTGCTGCGAGAATTGCGGGACCTCGGCTATAGCGGCGGCTATACGGCGGTGACGGATTATCTGCGTGATATCCGTCCCGCGCCGACACCGGGTTATGAGATCCGCTTCGAGACACCTCCCGGTCAGCAAGGACAGGTCGACTTTGCTCAGTTCCAGGTGGTGTTCACCGATGAGCCGGAACAGCCGCGGATCGTGTGGCTGTTCTCGCTGGTCCTGGGGCATAGCCGCCTGATCTGGGCACGGTTCGTCGCCCATCAGGACCTAGCGACAGTGCTGCGCTGCCACGTCGCCGCCTTCGACGCGATCGGCGGCGTGCCACGCGAGCTTCTCTACGACCGCATGAAGACGGCGGTGATCGGCGAAGCTGCTGACGGGGAGCCGCGCGGCATCGTCTACAACAGGGCCCTTGTGGATCTGGCCCGCCACTATGGCTTCCACCCGCGCGCGTGCCAGCCCTACCGGGCCAAGACCAAGGGCAAGGTCGAGCGGCCGTTCCGATACATCCGCGAGGACTTCTTCTTGGCCCGTTCGTTCCGCAACCTGGACGATCTGAACGAGCAGCTGCGGCGCTGGCTGGACAGTGTCGCCAATCCCAGGGTGCATGCCACAACCCGGCGGGTCGTGAACGAGGCGTTCGCCGAGGAGAAGCCGCACCTGCTGGTTCTGCCTCTGGCGCCGTTCCGCTCCGTACTACGTCTGGAGCGACGGATCTCCCGGGAAGGGATGGTAAGCGTCGGTGGCAACTTCTACAGCGTTCCGGATGCCACCCGGCGGCGCACGGTCGAGGTGCACACGCTCGCCCAGGAGATCAGGATCTTCGAGGACGGCACGTTGATCGCGACCCATCCGGTCCTGGAAGGCCGCCACCAGCGCCGGGTGGCTCCTGGACACCGAAAAGGAGGGGGCTCCACAGGACGAAGACGTGGAGCCGACGGAGATGTGGTCGTCAGCCGAACCGGCGACGTGGTCGCTCAGCGCTCCCTGGAGTTCTACGACGCTGTCGCTCGCCGTCTTGCCCGGGAGTGCCGGTCATGAGCGCTCCAGGTGATCTGACCCCGTCGACCCTGGAGCGGATCCGCCACGATCTGGTCGGTCTGAAAATGCCACGCGCCCTGGAAGCCCTCGATCAGGTCGTGCGCCGCCTCGAGCACGGGGAGATCGGTGCTCTGGAGGCCATCGACATGCTGCTCGCCGAGGAACTGACCCTGCGCGAGAACAGCCGCATCAAGACGGCCCTGCGCATGGGCCGACTGGCGACCATCAAGACGCTCTCAGGGTTCGACTTCTCCTTCCAGCCGTCGCTCGACCGCGATCGTATCCTCACCCTCGCACAACTCGGCTTTATCGGTCGCTGCGAGGTCGTCCACTTCCTCGGCCCGCCCGGCACCGGCAAGAGCCATCTGGCCATCGCCCTCGGCGTCGAGGCGGTGAAGGCAGGGCGCAGTGTCTACTTTTGCACACTCGCCGACCTGCTCGGGCAACTCGCCCGCGCCGAGCGCGAGGGACGGCTGACGGAACGCATACGCTTCTTCTGTCGACCGGCTCTGCTGATCGTTGACGAGATCGGCTACCTGCCCGTCGTTCCTGGGGGTGGCAACCTGTTCTTCCAGCTGGTCAACGCCCGATACGAGCGTGGTGCGATGGTCCTGACCTCCAACCGCGGCTTTGCCGAATGGGGCGAGGTGTTCGGAGACCCGGTCGTCGCCACCGCACTCCTCGACCGCCTGCTGCATCATGCTCTGGTCATCCAGATCGAAGGCTCCAGCTACCGGTTGCGCCAGCACGCCGACCTCATGCCCGAGCACGTCCGCTCCAAGGCTACCATCACACCGCCGACCCCAGCACCGCTACGACGGCCAAGGGGACGGCCGCCCAAAAACGACCACATCACCGCGACAACCTGACCGGCGAAACTGGGGAAATTTACTTCGGCGCTTCTGGGGAAATTACGGGCGGCATTGACACCCCAGGACCGCAACCTGCATCGCGTTCGGGCATTGCTGATGCGGGACAGGTCCGGCTTCGAAGCCGTCATCGATGCCATGGCCCAATCCCCGCATATCGTGATCAGCACGATTGGACGGGGCTTTTCCCAGAAAGAGGACAAGGAACGCGGCGCTGTCATCTCAACAGCGCAAAGTCGCCTGGAACCTTTCGATAGCCCACTGCTTCAAGCGGCGACGAACCATTCGTCGTTCAAAATGGAAGACCTGAAGCGGGAGAACCTGTCGCTGTTCATCATCATCCCGCCGGAGTATGTGGCCGTATACCAGCCGGTTCTAAGGCTCATGGTGGGCCTCGCCACAGCCGCCATGACACGGGAGGCCAAGCGCCCGAAACATCCGGTGCTGTTCCTGCTCGATGAGCTGCCCGCCCTCGGGCACATGCGCCCCATCGAAGACGGCATCGGCTATCTCGCCGGTTATGGTGCGATCCTCTGGCTGTTCGTGCAGGACCTCGACCAGCTGCAGAAGACCTACGTCAAATGGCGCTCGATGATCGCCAACTGTGCGGTGCGGCAGGCGTTCAACGTGCAGGACACGCAAACTGCGGAGCTGCTTTCCGGCATGCTGGGGCAACGCACCGTGCGCACGAGAAGCGGCAGCCGCTCCGGGCGGTTCCCGTGGCTCTGGATGGCGACGAACTTCAACGAGACCGTGGCTGAAACGGGACGCCCGCTCCTGTCGCCGGCCGAAATCATGCTCCTGCCGGAAAACCAGATGCTGGTCTTCGTGCAAGGCTGCAAACCGATCCTGGCCGAGAAGGTCCGGTATTTTGCCGACCGGTACTTCCGCAAGCGTTTTGACGCAGCCTTGCCGGATTCCGCTGAACAATCCGCTGGCCTTGGCGCTCACCAAGAGGCGTGATGTCAGTCATCGAACAGATCGAGGTCGAGCCCGAAGGGCCGGCCTCTTTCTTTCGTGCGTTCCCGCTCCAGCTGTCGCTTCTTGTGCATGCGCCAAGCCCGCTCTAACTGCTCTTTCCGATCATCGGCAAGATTGGCGCGTTTGAGCGCTTTCTCGCTCAGCCGCTCCAGGGCACGTGCACGGGCTGCGATCTTGGCAGCCAGGCGCTTGCGGAGTTCGGCGGGACTGCCTGCGATATTCTGGATGATCTCCAGTTCCCGTACGGCAGCCTTGGTGCGGCGGCGGGCCTGCTCGATTTCATGATGGGCCTGCCCGTGTTTGAGGCGCGCGTCGCGGAGCTTCTGGCGGCGCTGCATGATATAGCGGAATGACTTCTTGGCCTCCGCCCGCTCGCGGGTGCGGTAATCGCCAATCCGCACCCCCTTGATCGCCCCCAACAGGAAGGGGTCTTTTCGGATGGCGTCTTCGGCCTCCTTGATGCCAAGCTTTTTCTCCAACTCATCCCAACGAGCGCGGGCCTTGTTCGCATCCTTGTAGACCTTGGCCAGCCCTTCGAGGAAGCTGGCCTCCCGCTTCGTGATCCAACCTGCCTCCCGCTCGGCCTGTCTGGCATGCCAGACTTCCTGCTGCTCGGCATAGCGGACCCGACCCTTGCGGCTGCGATAGGCGGCCTCGATCTGTATCCAGTAGCGATAATCCATATCGGCCTGGTCGGCACGGCGAACGGCATCGCCTTCCGGCGAGGTGTCGATGTCACCCGCGAGCATGCCCTCGACGGTGCGGCGCTCTTCCGGCTCAAGGTCACTGGTATCGAGGGCCAGCTGTCCCTCCCGGTCGTCGCGAGCGATCTCGGCCGCACGGCTCGACATGAAGTCGTCGAAGCGCTCCCCGAACCGCTCCTCCAACGTGTTGAACCTTACCCCCTTACCCATGTCGGAGAGCTTGGCAAACCGCTCGCCGTCGGACAGGATCAGGCCCTGCCCCTTGCGCTCCAGGGTGATGCCCTTCCGGGTCAGGCGATGGTTCAATTCGGCCCAGGTCCGGGACTGGTAAAAATCGTCCTTCAAACGGCGGCGCAGGTCGGCGGTGGCAACCTTGCCAAGGGGGATGAGCGCTTCCCGCTCTTCCCGCCGCGCCTTCCAATATTCCCCATCGCTGAGCGCGGGCGCGAGGTCATCGACGTCCCGGCCAAGCTGGCGCTCGTATTCCCGATTGCGCAGGATATTGAGCCCGTGCTCGCGGGCGAGCTCATGGACAATCCCGGTCAGCCGCTTGCCGTCCTGATGGCGGTCATAGGCGACGTGCTTTTGCGGATGGATACGGTTCACCAGAAAATGCATGTGCGGATGCTCGGTGTCCTGATGGGAATAGACCATGAGCTGGTGCTCGGTCAGGCCCATGCGCTCGATGACCTGCTGGGCCACCTTGCGCTTCAGCTCCGGCGTCACCTTCCCCGCCGCCGCGTCCTTCGGATCGAAGGTGATCATGAAGTGATAGGCGGGCTGTTTGCAGCGGACGGATTTGGCGGCAGTCGCCTCCATCACGGAAGACGCGGCACGGGCGTTGTCGGTGAAGAGATTGCGCACCTCGACAAATTCCACACGGTCGGGGCTGAGCCCCTTGATCTCGCCTGCGAGGTAAAGGGCGGATGCCCGGAAGCTCTCCGGCTGTCGGCGTGGAACCTTAAAGCGCATCCCCGCCCCCCTCATCGGGGGACGCATCGGTGTCGGGGTCCTCGTCGATCTGGACGGGCTTTTTGGCGACGGCTTTGTGGAGCGGATCGAGCACCCGGCGCATGATGGTCAGTGTCTCGTCCCGGTCGGCTGGGTCGATCTCCTTGCCCATGTTTGCCCGCCGCGCCATGGCGTTGATCGCATGCCCGATGCCGTTGATGGCCTCGATCTCCCGCTCGATCAGCGGAGCCAGATCGAAGCGGTCGGTGACACGGTTGACCAGCTCGCCGCCGACATAATTTGCCCAGGGGCCATAGGTCTCGTCGCCGGTCGCCTCGGCCAGCTGACCGAGGTTCGTCGCCATTGAAGTCAGCTCGTAAAGCAGCGCGTCCATGACCTTGTCGCGCTGTGGCCTGACCCGTGGTTTGATACCGAGCGCACGGCTGCGGACATAGGTGGCGAAGGGCAGTCCGGCGTCGATGGCGTCGCTCTGAATCTTCCGCCACTCGGCCTCGGTCAGGCGGATATAACAGACCTTGGTGCGACGCTCTTCAGGAGCCTTGGGACGCCGTCCGGCCATGGGGCTATGCCTCCCCTTCCCCAGACGCCTCGCAGAGCAAGAGGGCTGCGCTTGAGACCCCGCAAGGGGGTCGAATGCCAGGCCTGTTGAACGCACGAAAATACCCGCTGGACGCCCCTCGGGGGCTGTCCGGCAGGGCAGGCCGCAGGCCGCCCGTCAGGTATTTTTGTCGATCAACATCCATCTTGCCTCCCTCCTGTCGTTCAAAAATACTCCCCCTCTTATGGGGTCGCCCGCCAGTGGGTTAAGGATTCAAGATTACAGAACAGGCAATTAGCGCCAGAAAATCTCAACAACACTCTACGGTTTTCAGGGTGCGATTGCAAGTGTCAACAAAAGCCAACAGCCAGCAACAAAGCGGTGAGAGGTGAGGTTCTACGAGTCTGATGGCGGCGACGGACATGCGAAAGCCCCCGTTCTGGGGGCTGTCAGGTCCTCGTGAAGCGGATGCGCGGAGGGGGCTAGTAGCCCCATTGTGCGAGCATCTCGACGGCTGAATCTGGATGAACATTGATGGAGTGCCAGAAGCGAATTTCGCCATGGGCACCGTCGAAGGGGGCGCGGTCGTAGGCCTCGGTAAAGGCTCCGAGAACATATTCGACGTAATGCTGACAGGTCATGTCCCGTACGATCTGGATTGAAGTTGGCTGGCTCATGGTCGGTCTCCTCTTGGGGTTTTTTGGGCCGCACCGTGCGGCCTTCGTGGCCAAGAGTGGGCAACGGCGAAATAGCCTTCCGCACCCGGAGGGCCGGAACGAAGTGGAGGATGGCAAGGGCCGTCTTTCTTGAAGCGCAGCGACCGCGAGGAATGGCCAGGATCGGGGTCCCCAAGCGACCCGTCGATTGGGGTGATCGGCCAGGGGAAGAAAGTCGGTTCGCGCCATTGCGGCAGGCGACGCCGATGCCAGATTGGCCCCAGATCGAAGGCCCGCATCGGTGTGGTTCGTCCCCAAGGGGATACCGGGCATGGGCGTCACAAAGCCAATTGCGGGACTGGCTCTTCAGGCAGAACGTCATGGGGTGAGACCGAAGTTCGAGCATGCGGCCTTACGCCGTTGTCCAGGCACGCCGTTCTTCTGCTCGTCAACGCTCAGCCGTCAAGGTCGTCAGGGTTGGGCAGGTATCTTTGACCGCAACAGCGACGGCATTCGAAATACTGCGAGCCCGCCAAGGGGACTCGGCGGCAGTGGATGCACAGGATGCCCCGCCGATGTAACGGCGGGGCGCTGCGTCGAAGTGCTGAATGAGGATCAGGCGGCCATGCGCCAGTCCGTGGCGGGTCGCCTGTGGCGGCGGGCCTCCATCAGGGCGATGGCGCAGCCGATCGGGGTCATGCCGATGTCGAAGGCGGTGCTGACATCCCGATACTGTTCCTCGGTGAGATCGGCTTCCGCCTCGATCAGGTAGCTGTCCTCCACGGCGATGACGTATTCGTCCCAGCTCATGTCGAATTGGTTCACGGTGTTGCTCAATCGGGTCATGGTCTTTCCTCCTTCCGGTTTGTCCTGGCCGCGACCGCGGCCTTCCATGGGCAACAGAAGGCGGCGGCATAGGCGACCGGACGCACCCCAAGAGGCGCGGAGGGGCAAGGCCCCGACCGGGACTTGAAGTGGGCCGGAACGAAGTGGAGGACGGCGAGGACCGTCTTTCTTGTTTCGCGAGGAAGGTCGAAGACCGGGGAAGAAAGTCGGGCAGCGCCGTTGCGGCGGGAGACGCCGACGCCACGTTTGCCCAATGAGGAAGGCCCGACGGTCACGGCCAGCCGGAAGGATGGAAAGCCCCCGATTGAGCATGCCGGTCACCTCGGCAAGCTGGGCACGTCAGCGGGGTTGCTGGTGGACAGGACCATAAGTCGAGGAAGCATCACCGAGATCGTATCGGATGCTGCCAGCGCTCAATTGGAGACACGAACATGGCTTCGCAGAAACCTGACTGGATGGCCCAGCACCTAATGATACGGAAACGTCGCCAGGTGACCACGCGGCTTCTGCTGCTGCTCTTGCTGGCCTGTTGCATTGCCGCCCTGTAAGGCAAGCCGCAGTTGTCACTGTCAGTCCCTCTCTCGCGCACCTGCGCATAAGGGTTCACGGCTTGAGCCGGAGGGAATTTAACAAAGTGAGACACGTGCATGCTGGATAAGATTTTTGATGCGATAGAAGGCAACGACATCGACGAGCTGAAACGCCTTAAGGAGGCAGGCGGGGACTTCACCCTCGCTAACGAGCATGGCCATACGCCAGCGCATTGGGCGGCGGGGTCTGGCAATCCAGAGGTGGTGCGCGCTGTCCATGAGGCAGGCGGGGACTTCAACCTCGCTAACGATTATGGCCAGACGCCGGTGCATAGGGCGGCGGGGTCTGGTAATCCCGAGATTGTACGCGCTGTCCACGAGGTTGGTGGAGACTTCGCCGTCGCTGACAAGTATGGCCGGACGCCGGCGCATAGGGCGGCGGAGATTGGTAATCCCGAGACCGTGCACGCTGTCCATGAGGCGGGCGGGGACTTCACCCTCGCTGACAAGGATGGTGAGACACCGGCGTATACGGCGGTGGGGTCCGGTAATCCCGAGATCGTGCGCGCTGTCCATGAAGTAGGCGGGGACTTTACACTCGCTGACAAGTATGGCCGGACGCCAGCGCATCGTGCGGCGGGGTGTTATATTCCAGAGATGGTGCACGCTGTCCATGAGGCGGGCGGGGACTTCACCCTCGCTGACAATAATAGCCGGATGCCGGCATATTGGGCCGTGGAGTCTGGTAGTCTGAAGATGGTGAGGCTCGTTGAAGATATCGCCAAAGAGCAGGAGGCAGACAAGCTCCAGACGGCGTTACAGGAGCGGCTTCCTCTGCCTGAGCCAGACCAGACCAACGAAGATTACCATAGGACCCTGAAGCAGAGGCAAGAGGTGGCCCGTGCTGCTCTGCGTGCGGAGACCGAGGCCAAACTTCGGAATCATGCCCCCTTGCCTGATCTTGGGCATGATGAAATTGACCCGACTGGTAAGGATGAAGATGACCGTAACGGTACCGATCCCAGATAGGCACACGTGGGTCGAGCGCCAGGATTGAGTTACGGAGAAATAGCCCCTGCCGCACGTGCAACAGGGGCCAGCAGGTTTAAGCGTAGGGGATCTCCATCGGGTCCTCGCCGTGCCATGAGGCTTCGGTGATGAAGTAGCCAAGGCGGTTCACCGTATGAAGCCCGCTGAGGATATAGAGGGTGTCATCGTCAGCCTCGATCAGCGTCCAGACGCGGGCCAGGTCGGTCGTCCTGACGATCTCGATCTCGGGGCCGAAGGTCTCGAACAGAAGCCCGTCGCAGGGGGCAGTCGGGACCAGTGGATTGGTCGTCGGGCGGAAAGTCTCGCACCACTCCGTGAAGCTTATCGAGGGCCGCGCTGGGTCGGGGTCGTCTCCGGTGGCAGCGATGGCCTGAAGCGCGAGAGCATGGCCCGCCGCAATGCCGTCCGCCTCTTTCCATGCGTCCCAGTCATCGGGATCGTCGGTGGCTTCGGCGGCTGCCAGAAGGCGCTCGGCTTCGTCAGTCAGGCGGGCGGTTTCCGCATGCAGCTTGTTCAGTTGATCGTCGGTCAAAAGTATCATCATGGTCAAAATTCCTTAATAAAAATGTCTTGGGGTTAAGGCCGCCCGCCGTGGTGGCGGGCGGCGTTGGTGTCGTCCCTAGCGGCTCCAGATGAGGGCGAAGCCCTTGTCCTGCTGCTCGACCAGATTGGCGTAGATCGGAGCGGCGAAGCTCGGGTCGTCCAGCTTGACCGAGATGTACTCGTTGCCGCCCTTGCTGGTGCGGTGCCAGGCCGCGCCGATTTCGACTGCGCCCGCCTTGATGCGGAAGTCCGGGGCGGTGTCGGCGGTTTTCTCGACGCTGCTCACGGTGACCTTGGTGGCCTTGAGGCCAAGGGTCTGGATGGTGCCGGCGAAGCCGTTGTCGGTTTTGGTGAAGGTGCCGATGGTTGCCATGGTGATAGTCTCCTTTGTTTGGTGTCTGGGGGTCGCGCCCTTCGCGACCTTTCCATGGCCAATGTCAGAGACCGTCAAAGACCGGGCCTGCACCCGCAGGGACGTAACGGAGTGGGAGGACGGCAAGCGGGCTGTTTCTTGTTTCGCGAGGAATGCGGCAAAGCCGCAGGGGAAGAAACCGACCGTGCGCCGTTGCAGGCGCGGGCGACGGGCTCAAATGTGGCCATAAAAGGAAAGGACGTGAGGGGATGCGACCGCACCAAACATGTAGAAGACTCACCATGGCGGCCTCGATCACCGCCCCCGACAAACGGCGGCCAGCGCGCAATCCCCATGGCCTGAATCACCCTATCGCTGGTGAGGCGGCTCAAGAAAACGCCCGCCCTGGCTGAAGGCCAAGACGGGTTGTAATCGGCAATGGTGGCCGTCACCGTAACAGGCGGCAAACGGTCAAAATCTCAGTCGCGGCGCGTCCCGCCGAACAGCGCTCCGAACAGCTTGCCCGTCAGCCAGAGGACAAGCATCCCGACTGGAATGACGAAAGGCGCACCGAGCAGCACCCAGCCCACGGCGTCGATATTGCGCGTGACATTGGCAGCGTATGCGGCCACGGCGATGAGAAGAATGGCGGCGATGATTTGCATGGGGAAACCCTCCCGAGAATGAAGAAGAAGGGCGGCACGGGCTGACTACCCGCACCGCCCCTGATGCAGACGGGGGTCAGGCGGCCACTTGCGTGGTCTCGCCCTCGCCCGAAACGGCGGGCGTGGGGTCGCCGTCCGTGTCGTCTGCATTGGCCTCGTCTGCCTCCCCTTCCTGCCACGGCAGGTCAGCCCCCTCGGTCACGGCGGGGAACCGCATGGCATCGGGAAGCCATGCATTCGCCCGCTTGCGCAGTTCTTCGGGCAAGGTCGCATCGTCCTCGGCAGAGCGCTGGAAATGACGGGCAAGGGCAGCGGCCAGCTGGCTCTTGCTGTAATCCTTCATCCGCCCAAGACGGGTTATCGCCCCGCTTTCCTTGGCGATGGCCTCCAACTGGTCTTTGCGGCGGCGGGTCAGGAACGCCTCGTCTGGTGTCCAATGCGCCCGCATCGATACGTCCAGATCGGCGGCAACACGGTTGAACAGGCTGTCAGCTGTATCGAGCGCATCCATATTGCCCTGCCCGAAGGTCAGCGCCGTCAAAAGCAGATGCAGCTGGTCGAGTTCTCCATCGGAGAAACCCTGCACCACCTCATAAAGGGCGGTCGGGTTTTTGACCTCGGCCAGCAACGTCTCCCATGCGCCCCGCACGGGTCGGGCGTAGGATTGACGGCGATTATCCGTCACGCCTATCGCCGTCACCATGTCCTGCGCCTCCCGCTCAAGAGCGGTGTAGCTGGTCGGCTGGTTGTCCTCCCCTGCGAAGTAAGCAAGGGCGGGATGGGCATCGAGGCGCACCCGTCCTGTCCAGTCAAAGCCGTTCAACAGGCTGATGACGGCCACCTCCTTGGCCTTGCGGGGATTGGTGAGCAAGGTCTCCATCACGGCAAGGCTCTTGTGGGCATTCATCATGCGGATGACAGGCCCCGAATATTCGGGCCGCTCCTTGGGGGCGGTCGGTGCGTCTGCGGTTTCCTCGGCAACAGACGGGGACACGTCACGGCGGACAAGACCTTCTCGCACCTCGACACGGCCTGACGGCTTGAAGTGAATGACCACCCCGCTGTGTTCGTCTTCCTCGGCCTCACGATATTGCCACCACGGGGCATAGCTTTCGGTCAGCACCTCAACAAAGGCGGCGTTTTCCGCATGGTGTTCGGCAAGGGCGGCGACTGCCGCCTCTTGCAGGGTGAAGAACCACTCCACGTCATCGAAGACGGTGTTGTCGTCATCGGCGAACAGGTCGGCGGTGAAACTGCCTTCGTATTGTTCCAGCGGAAAGATAGCCAGAGACACGGCGGGCTTTTCGCCCGTGAGCAAGTGACGCAAGTCGTCGCCGTCATAGTGATAGCCCTGCTCCAGTCGCTCGATAAGCACTCGTTGCTGGTCGTGGGTGCCAAGGGTCAGCGCCTCGGCGGCGGAAAGGGTAATCTCCCCTTCCCGCACAAGGGCTTTCACCTCGTCACAGAGAGAGGCCAGCGCCACACGGCGCTTGACGGTCAACACGGACACCCCTGCCTTGGCGGCGACATCCTCAAGGGATGCGCCCGCCCCCAACAGGGTGGCGAAGGCTTCGGCCTCGTCCATGGGGGCAAGCTGCTCCCGCTGTATGTTCTCGACAGTGGCGAGGCGCAAGGCATCGGCCTCGCTCAAATCCCCCCGCACCTCGACGGGCACGGGATGGTCTTTGGCGATAGCGTTCCGCTCAACCAACAGGGAGAGCGCCCGATAGCGCCGTTCGCCTGAAACAATCTCGAACTTGCGCCCCTTCTTGCGCACCACAAGGTTTTGCAAAAGGCCGTCCGTCAGGATGGATGCGGCCAGCCCTTCAAGGGCGGTGGCATCCATGCTGCGGCGGGGATTGCCCTCGGCGGCGGTGATTTTGGTCAGTGGTATGGTTTGAATGGTCATAGTTTTAATCCTCATATTGGGTTGATTGCCCCCAGCCCTGACCGTCAGGGCGGGGGCATGGGTCAGGCGACGATGCGCCCCTTGCTTGATGCTTCGGCGGCATAGGCCGTCAGGCTCTTGGTTGGCTTGAAATGGCGGTCACGCTCGATGGTCAGCCCTGCGGGGCCACGCACGGCGGCAAGCTCCGACAGGCGCACGCTCCCCAGTTCGGGGCATCCGAACCCAAGGTCACAAAGCCCGAAGGCAATGTCCTCGTCTTCGGGATCGAGTTCGGACATAAGCCACGTTGCCGCTCCCCATGGGCAGAACAGCTTGACCACAGGCCAGAAGTCCTGGGTGTTGCCATCGTCGGCCATGCGTTCGGCATTGGCTTTGCCATTTTTCAGCATGCGAGCATGCTGGTCGGATAGGAGAAGCGTGCTCATTGTCCCGCCTCCCGTCCGTCATGGTCGGAAAGCCTCATGCTGTCCGTCACCGAGACGAAAAGCGGGCGGATGGTGAAATCCTCCCCGTCCCTGTTCACGGCGCAGATAGCGGCGGCGGGTACGCCGTCCGCAAAGCAGCTGAACAAGGCAAAGTTGGAATAATCCCCGCTCGTCAGCGCCTCAAAGGCGCTGCGATGCTCGGGAGTGATATTGGTTTGGCTCATGTCGGTTTGTCCTTCCGTCGAGTTGTTCAATTCTGCGAAGGACACCCACGCCCCGCGCATGAACCTCTGCCCAGCGGCGAGCGACGACGACAAACCAGTGACAACAGGGAGAACAGGCGTTCAGGCGGCGAAGCGCCGACATCCGACGGGCTCCAAGAGAGCCGCGCCGCAAAGCGGCGGCATCCGGCCAACACGGGACCCCCGACTTGATCGGGGGGAACGGAGCGGGCAGGCCGGACGGCGACCTTGGAAAAGACCGGCGGGGTCGGCACAAGCTGGACAGAGAGGTTACAAGCGCGAAGCGCAACCCAACAGGTCAACGCCGTCCCGCAGGGACGACATTATGGGGCGTTGCGGGGCATCCCCGCAGAAGGGGTGACGGAAACGCCGATAGGTGGTTGCAGGCAGGGGAAGGCGTTCCCCGCCTAAAATTACTACTATTTTTACTATTTTCCCTTGTTTTGCGTTTGGAGAACAGATAGGATGACATCAGAATAATCAGCATACGAACGAAAGGACTGCCCCATGCCGGACCTGCGAACCATCGAGATCGACTTCGAAGTACACAAAATCATCGAGCTTGAGCGGAAGAGCTTCTCGGAGACCCCAAACGAAGTGCTGCGTCGATTATTGAAGGTGAGTGGAAAGCGCCCCTCACTCCAACCACAGAAAGCGACAACCGGACGCCCCTGGTCGGGTAAAGGCGTGACGCTGCCACACGGTACAGAACTTCAGATGGATTATAATGGTCGCCAGTACACGGGGGCCATCGACAATGGTGAATGGGTTGTTGAAGGTCAGCGGTTCAAGAGCCCGTCCGCTGCGGCTGGTGGTGTCGCTGTGACCAAGAGCGGAAAACATACCAACCTGGACGGCTGGAACTATTGGCAGGCCAAACGCCCCGGCGATACAGACTGGGTCGCAATAAAGGACATGCGGCGCTAAAGGCACGCGTCAGGAGAATGAACCCGTGGTCGATATAAGCAAGCTGAACAAAGCTGCGCGCGCAGCCCAGAAACTGACCGAGCAGCACCAAGGTACGATCGAGGCGGCGCAACGTATTGCCCACAGCCCGGCCATGCAGGCCATGAAGGCGCTCCAGGAGAACTCCGCGGTAACTCGATTAATGGCCGATATGGAGCGCCATCAAGCGCTCATTCGTGCCGCACAAGGGCCATTTGAAGAGTTGCGCAGATCAGGCGTTTTCAACCACGCCTCCGCCCTGCAAGAGCAACTCCGCCCAGTTCGGGAGATAATAGACGCGTTCAATGCACGGTTCACCCTGCCGGAGGTGCCCGCCGCGGTGAAGCTCATGCAGGAGTTCCAGCAGAGTCCTGCGGCTGAGGCGATAGCGAGATATGCAACACGGGCTGACGAGATCCAGCGTGCCATGGAAGCCATGCACACGCCGTGGTTGGATGCGCAAGAGACCCTGCGGTCAGTGACAGGCTTCGCGGAAATACAGGGCATTGGCAGAATGCTTGAGAACATGCCTGCCTTTGACGACGCCGTTTGCAAAGCGCTCCGGGTCGATCTTGGCGACTGGCGGGACAAGATTACCTGGCCGGAGCCGGTGTTGACGGACCTGGTCGCACGTGAGGCCTTTTACGTTGACTTAGGCTTTGACACGTCCCTTACCGACTTCCCGGCCCCGGCGTTTCGAGAAAGCACCGAGATCGCCGGCCTGCGACGTGCACCGCCCCCGGTCGTGACCGCCTACGGTGAGCCTATCCCACGCATTGAAACCGATGAGGAAGAGGAAGCATTCACCCTGACCAACGTCGCGCACGATTGGCTACAACGTTTTGAGTTCCATCTGAGAAACTTCATCGATGCTCGGATGACTGAAGCTTTTGGCCGAGAGTGGCCGAAACATCAACTACCGAACGGCGTCTATGATCAGTGGATGGCGAAGCGCGACGCTGCGGTGAAAGCCGGGAGGCAGGCGCTTCAATTGATTGCCTATGCCGATTTCACGGACTACGAGCGTGTGATCTGCAAGAAGGATAACTGGCGTCAGGTGTTCCACATCTACTTCGTTCGCCAAGAGAACGTCCGCGAGAGCTTCCAGCGGCTGCATCCGATCCGCTTAGACACCATGCACGCGCGCCCAATTATTCAGGACGACGAGATACTTCTGTATGTTGAAGTGAAGCGTTTCACTAAAATATTTTTTAGCTAAGGAGTAATTCCATGCAGGATGACGCAAGGTCAGACGATGAAATTCAATTAGCGGCGAGGCATCTCTTCGAAGGTGTTGTGCCAGAACGCTCTGCTGAGCTGATCGCGCTATGGAAGCAATACCAGCCCAAGTTTCATCTCCTCTCGGATGATGGTCCGGATGGGATGTTTGTCATGGCCGCTGGCCGATATCGCGACGTCGCATTCAATCACCGAGCTCTGAGGGCCTTTTGGTTAGCAGCCTTTATCGCGTGGGAAGGCTATCTGCGGGTCCACGAAGTAGCGACGAATGGTTCGGCTGATTTCGACCGGTTCGATGACATGGTTAATCTTTTCGCCCGCATACTAGCCGAAGAAGACCCGTCAAGCGTTCCATTGCCGCAAGGCGTGTCGGAGCCTGGGCATTACACTGATGCGAAGCAATCTCCTCAAGAAAGGGCGGCAGCCGAACTGGCAACCTTTGCCACCGGCTGGGCGTTTCTGCATGAGATTAGACATATAAAACACCAGCAGGAAGGTACCGGCGCCGCACCTGATGATCCGGTGGAGAAGCACCACGAGGAAGAGCTGTCGTGCGATGAATATGCAACGACTTTCATACTTGATGGTGTCGACCAGTATGCCCAGACCGAAAACGTGGATTCGGAGAAAGTCAGGCAAAAGCGCGAATTGGGCATCTACTTTGCCCAGTTCGCGATGACCTTAATCGGCGCGGGTTACTGGGACGCGTCGGATACACACCCGGCGATGCAAAAGCGTATAGACGCGACCATTAAGCTAATGGGCGGCTCAGGGACACGCATGTCTGATGCCGTTGCCCACGCGGCATTTGCAGCCCTTTGGCGTAAATGGCCGGATGCGCCTGGCCCATTTCGGGCCTCATAGTATCTGCCTAAGTGTTGTCCCCAATACCTCACGGCAACGACACCTCAAAACATGATAGAAAGGCCGCCTAAGCGGCGGCCTCGGTGATATCGGTGGCTTGCAGCCCCGCCAAATAGTCGGTCGCCTTGGCGGCCTGACTTGCGGCGGTGAAGATGGCCTTCTTGTCGGCTTTCAGGACCTTCAGCCAGTTGTCGATGTAGGCGGCATGGTCGGGGCGCGGTTCCAGCGTGATCCCAAGGTCAGCACAGAGGAAGGCAGCGCCCAGCTCGGCCACGAGTTCTTCGACGGCATAGGCGTCATCGCCGAAACGTTTGCCGAATTCACGGTCGCAGCGCTTGGCACAGCCGGTCCAATGGGTCAGCTCATGAAGCAGAGTGCCATAGTAGCTTTCCGTCGCCGTGCTGGTTTCCGTGCCCATGAAGCGCTCGCGCTCGGGCATCTGGATGAAGTCATCAGGGAAGCGGTAGAAGGCGCGGTTGCCACCGTGGCGGATATCGACCCCTGTGGCTGCGATGAAGGCTTCGGCTGCGTCGTGGATTTGCGCCGGGTCTTTCGGTTCCGGCAATGGCGGGGCTTCGAACCCGTCCACCTGATCGGCGTTAAAGACGTAGCTGGCGCGGGCCATGAGGCGTTTGCCATGTTCGGTCTCGCCGTCGTCCTTCTGCTCTTCCACGTCGAATTCTTTGTAGAAGACCACGAGGCTGGATTTCTCGCCCTTGCGGACCTGACAGCCCTTGTTCTGCCATTGGCGATAGGTGCCCCAGGTGCCGGTCGAGAAGCCGCGTGCTTGGGCTGAGGCCCAGAGGCTGACGACGTTGATCCCGCGATAGGCGTTGGTGGTGTCGATGTTGACGGGGCGGTTCAAGCCTTGGCCTGAGCGGTGCCAGGGCATCTGCCAGTCACCGGCTCCGGCTTCGATGGCGGCGATGATGGTGTTGGTCACTTGGGTGTAAACGTCTTGGCGTTCGGTCTTCATGGTCTCTCTCCTTGTCTTTGCGGGCCGCGCCCATCGCGGCCGTCCGATGGCGACCGGAAAGGCAGGGGCAAAGACGAGCGGCGCACCCGGCACGGGCCGGAGAGAAACGAAGGACGGAGAGCGGGCTGTTTCTTGCCTCGCGAGGAATGACCAAAGGTCAGGGGATGAAACTGACTGGGAACCGTTGCGCGGCACGGCGTCCCTGCCAGGTCAAGCCAGATATGAGGACGGCTCGTGGGCAGCGGTCAGCGACAAGGGCAAGTGAGGCCGGAAGATCAACCCGTAGACGCGGCCCCAAAACGACAACGCCCCCGCGATAGAGGACGGGGCCGTTGCTTCAGAGATTAATGCACTGGCGTGCGCATCGAAGGCTTATGGACCGCGCCAAAATCCGGCACCTGACAGCCTTCAACGGGCATCTTGTCTGCCGTTGGGGCAAGCCGCCACAAAATCTAGGCAAACGGCGCAAACCGGGCTAAAAATGGCAGATGGAATCTGTATTTGAGGCTGCAAGGGCAATCGTGGATGGTCTTCGGAAAACTGTTCGGACGTGGAGGGAATGAGAAGAAGCCACGTCGGCAGACCGAGGATGAGCACTATCGTGCCTGGCGAGAAAGTCTCGATCCCGAGTGGAACGAGGTTCTCAACATCGTTTTCAAGTCGGAAGACGTCGACCGGGTCTTCAAATCGAGCCTTCAGGTCGCACTCAGCAACAGCGATCTCGATGAGGCGCGTCGGATTCTTCGCCTGCACATCATGCCGTGCCTGCCGGCACACATTAGGGACCACATCAAGCACGCCGGGCAGCATCAGGCGTGGGCGCACGTCAATCAGATAGCTGCTGCTGGCGCCTCCTTTGCGCCTGACAAGGTGCCGCACGATGCCTTGAACCTCGGCTGGGTCGAATTCGGTGATGACGGCATGGCGCAAATACGATTTCAGGGAGAAGGTCACCTGCTGACCGTTGCTCCCACGGGTGCGGGTAAGGGCCGCCGGTTCATCATACGCAATCTGCTGGAGTATGCAGGCCCCGTGGTGGTGTTCGACCCGAAGGGCGAAAACTATGAGCACACGGCATGGCGGCGCAGCCTGTATGGTCAGGTGTTCAAATGGGCACCCGGTGAAGCCGATTCCGACTGCTATAACCCGATGGATTTCGTCGAAACGCTGGACGATGCGCGGGTGCTCGCCGACCTGCTCATTGTGCGGATGAGCGCACAGGAGTTCTGGGATGAATCTGCCACCGATCTGCTCACCGGCCTGATCAGCTATGTGAAGCAGACCAAACCGCCCGAGCGCCAGAATTTGCGCCAGGTCATCAGTGAGTTGTCAGGTTCGGAAGACGACTTCAAGGCCATGCTCGTAACCTTGCGGGCGACAAAGCGGCGGGACAATGTCGAGCTTGCCAATGTGCTTGAACAGCAATTTGACAAGATGCGCACGTCAATATCACAAACATTGCGGACGCACCTATCGGCATGGAAGCAGGAAAATGTGGTAAGGACCACGTCCACCACAACGCCGGGCTTCTCCATGGCGGACATCGTCGGAAACGACTACAACGGCGCCCAGTTCGCCGCCATGGAAGAACGGGCACCGGGCTGGCAGCTCATTGGCGAAAGCGGCCTCGCCAGAGGCGCGGCGGCGTCGGTATTCATTTCCGTGCAAAGCCACGAAATCCCGACGATGCGTTCCGTGCTCAGGGTCATTCTCGGGCAGATGCTGAACGAGTCGATCAAGGCACGGGCCGCGATCGACAAGGCGATGGCGGATGAAGAGGACCTGCCCAAGCGCTTCCCGCACTGGCCGGTCATGTATCTCTTCGATGAGCTGCCGCAGTTGGGTTACATGCCCCTGATCGAAAACGCCGTGGCGATTGCGCGGGGCTACAATATCCGCCTTTGGCTGTTTACCCAGGATCTGGCGCAGCTGAGTGAGGTCTATCCCAAGTGGCGCAGCATCGTCGCCAACTGCCGCAGCCAGATATATTTCAAGCCCAATGATCCGACCACAGCAGAAGAGATTGCCAGCCGTCTTGGACGGCGCAAGGACATCTGGGGCGGTGAGGACTGGGTGGCCTCGCCACAACGTCTGATGAGCCGGGAGTTCTGGGAGGACGCCGTCATATTTCAGGACGGCCTGTCGATACGGGCGCATCTGCACAAGCTCTTTGGGGCCGACCAGAGACTTGAAGAGTGGATGGAGGAGCAGAAGGCCATGTTTGGCGATACGGTTCATCGGGCACCTCCGGCACCCGAACCGCCTGATCTGACCTTTATCGACGAAATGGAGCCTGTAGCGGAAGCCGCGCCCGCAATCTCCGAACCCTCAAAAAAGAAAAGCCCCGAAAAAGGGAATGCCGACGGTCGGGATTATTCCGAATACAAAGGCGAATACGCCGCCCTTCGGACCAAGGCGAAAACCAGAAAGCAGAACCAGACAAACAAGGCCAATCCAGAGACTGCCGAACAGGTGCCTGAGAGGCCAGTAGAATCATCCGACGAACCAAAGGGCAGACCTATGCCGCCGACGTTCGACGAATGACCTGAGACGCCGCCTATTGCGTCTCACCCCCTTCATAGCCCCTTGCCGAGGGTGCAACGCAAACAGGAGTAAGTTGAATGGACGCCATACGTTGGGTTTTTGACAATTTGGTGCTGACAATCATTCTGGTCGTCGGCTTCATCGTCGCGATCAACCTGCTTTTCATGAAGAAGAACAAGGAAGTCTTCAACCGTGAAAAGGAACGCACTATCGCTCGGCGTCGAGCGGAACGGGGTGAGGACTGACCGGCACCCGATCAGGCCGAGTTATCCACAAGCCGAAATCGCGAAATCGCGTTTTTATAAGTTTTAAATAGGTTTTAATAAGTTTTAGGGGTCGAAAATCGACCTCTAAACAAGGCTGGTTGCGGGTTCCAAAGTATACAATGTCCGCAATCTCCACTTTTTTGTCCGCAATCTCCACTCGAATGTCCGCAATCTCCACTTTTTTGTCCGCAATCTCCACCGGACTGCACTTGTAGAACCGACATTATCCACATTCGGTTGGATCATAGTGGAGATTGCGGACAATTGTTATGTCTAACCCGTCAGGATTTGGGGACGGCAACGCATGCAAAGCTGTGGCCCTTCGATGCCAGAAACTTCATAGAGCTCATATCCGGGGAGAGCGTTGTCAGCGATCAGAGCACGTAGATCATGCGTGAATTTGTTCAAGGGGCGCGTCGATCCGCTTCGCGTGTGAACGGATGCAAAGGAATAGATAGCCTCGTTTTTGCCTGCCGCCTTGCGAGCAAGGCGGTAGACAAACCGCGCCAGGCCTTTCTTCAACAGGAAGTAATCCGGATCAACGGTCAAAACCTCCGGATTGGTGTGCATGGTCACTGCGTCGTACATCCAGTCGGGGATGATGATCTCGACGGTCCCGATCCTCCCGGTATCCGTCTTGGAAATAACATCCGCACCTGCGATGAGAGGAAAGTAGCCTGTACGACGGGACTTTTTAGCGCCTGTGTTCTGAGCTATTTCAATGAATGTACCTTGAAGGCGGCGCAGCGCCTCTGCCAACATGTCGTAAGAGCAACCGCCTCTGGAGACACGGCAGAACTTGAAAATTTCGACGCTGCTGGGACGAAAGAACTTCGCCGGTTTGGGCACTCGGCCTTGCCGATATAGGCGTGTCTGCTCCGCTAGATGGCTGACCATCATCAACACGATGTCATAGTCCATGATCGTCGCCATGCCATGGGCACCACCGGCCACGGTGATCGTAACGCCGGGCAGCTCGTGTCGAATGATGTCGCCTTTGCGTGTCTGGCTTTTGGCCAGACGGAAGACGGCGATGTCCATCAGGTCGAGACCGTCCTTGATCGGGACGTCCTGAATCGTCGGGACAAAGAAATCGGGCTGGTTGTCGTTTGCAGGCGGCTTGCGAAATACGCCAGTGGCCTTCGCAACAGCATCTCCGGGTCCGATGTCCAGAATATCGCCAAGAGAGCCTAGGCGCTTCCGCAGGCTGGCATCTCGCACTGAAGCCGTATCCGACGTTTTCTTGGGTGCGCTCATTTAGCTGTGCGCTCCTTGCCACGCTCACGCTCAAATGATTCCAGCATCCGTTTCAGCAGCTCCTCGCCGCTGGCGACGTCAAGCTCATAGGCAAGCCGCCAGAACCGGTCCTTAATCTCGGGGCGGGTCGCGATGTTCAGCTGCGCGGTGCGTGGTGACGGGCGGCGATAGCAACGTCCGTCGAACGGCATGGGTTGGTGCCCCTCTCGGGCGGTGAAGCCGAGCTCGGATGCAGCCTGACGGGCAACGCCGGCATCGCTGCGATTGGCGGATTTGGGTTCAAAGTCATCCAGATTGAGGGCGGGTCGGTTACGCGGCTCTGCCATCGTTGGTCTCCTTGCTTTTCTTGATTGTGTCGATGACGGCGGCGGCGACCGCCTCCGCATTTTCTATTGCGGCCTCCGGATTGTGGGCCTCCGCCCGGCTCAGATCGTAGATCGTGCCGCCGAACTGCATCATGGCCCGGAATGCGGCCCGCTCGGTGAGCTCGATAGGCAGGACAGGCACACCGTTCTGCGCCATGGCGTCCTGAAGATGGGCAAGGTCGCGGGAACGGATCGCCGGCGACGTGGCCGTGAACAGGACGGCATGGGGAATGACACGCCGATAGGCTTGCTCTTCCCGCCGGATCAGACTGATAACACGGGCGGTTTGGTCGGCATCGAGCTGGCTGCCACGCATCGGCACGATGACCAGATCCGCCCGGCCGATGGCATAGGACATGGCAAGGTTGGCGGAGCCTTCCAGATCGACCAGAACGAAGGCGCTTCGGGCAGCCGCCTCGTCGATGGCGTCAAGGATGGAGGTCTCACCGAGATCGGGTACGATGTCGAGGGAGGCTGGCAAACGCTCGGGGTCTCGGGCCGCCCATGCCTTAATGGGCTGGTTGGGATCGGCGTCCAACAGGGAGACGGTCGAACCCGCTTGGGTCAGAACCTGGGCGATTGTGAGAGCGGAGGTCGTCTTGCCGACGCCGCCCTTTGAATTGGCGAATACAATTGTTGGCATTTTTTCTTTTCAGAATACCAAACCCCGCAATCGCCAAGCAAGAACATATTCACTATTTGTTCACTGCACGGCCAAACACGGGTCATCGGCTTGGCGCCCGGCGGAGACTTCCAAGGCGGGCACGTCATAGAGCGTAGGCATGGAATAGGCAGCTATGCGCCACCTAGGCACTAGTCATGGCTTGCCGAGTGGCGTGCTATTTGCCGTGATCGGTACGAGGAGTCGGCCGCTTTCATCGGATAGTTCAAGGGTACTAACAATCACAGTCTGCATTGCTAGGACATTCGGGCAGCTCGCTCGGGTGCTGCTTCAAGATAACGGCCGATAACAGCGCGCGTCGAGTTGCCTTAGACGTAAATCCAAACGAGCAAAAAGACACCAAGAATGAGCCGGTAGACGACAAACGGCATAAAGGTCGCTCGCCGCAACCAACTCATCAGAAAGGCAATGGCCAACAACGCGGCGATGAATGAGAACCCGGCCGCGATGATGGCATCACCCTGAAGGGCCGCATCACCTGATTGCCACAGATCCACACCAGCCATCGTACCGGCGGCGGCCGTCGTCGGGATCGAAAGGAGAAGCGAGAACCTTGCCGCCGCCTCTCGGCGGAATCCGAGAAGCAAGGCGGCTGTCATGGTGATTCCGGAGCGGCTCACGCCGGGCACCAGCGCCAGGGCCTGGGCAAGGCCGATCAGAACGGCGACACGCAACGTCATTCGGTCAAAGGCGAGGCCCGTCTGGGCCGCAACCGAACGGTCGGCAACCCAAAGCAAAACGCCAAATCCGATGGTAGTCACGGCAATAAGGAGTGGGTCACGCCAATCAGTCGCGACGGTGGACGCAAGCGCAAACCCAGCGAGGACGACAGGCATGGTGGCGAGGGCCACCTGTAGCGCCAGCCGCGCGTCACTGGTTTGGGTATTGCCACGCAAGAGTTGGAAACCGCCCTGCACCATTGCAGCGGTTTCACGGTGGAAGTAGAGCATGACGGCTGCCAGTGTGCCGATATGCATGGCGACGTCGATTGCCAGTCCCTGATCCGGCCAGCCTGTTAGAGCGGGAACAAGAATGAGGTGCGCCGAGGAACTGATGGGCAGGAACTCGGTAATGCCCTGCACCACGGCGAGCACTATCAATTCAAACCAACCCATCAGCACAATGCCTCAGAGAGATGTGCCACGGCGCAGCGGAGGACAGGTAACGAAGAAGGAATCATTCCAGAATTCTCCGACGAATTACAGCCAGCCGCGGCGCTTGAAATAGACATAAGGCAGAATGGCGGAAGCGATCATCAGGCAAATTGCGAAGGGATAGCCGACCAGCCATTTCAGTTCGGGCATATATTCGAAGTTCATACCGTAGATCGAGGCGATCAGTGTCGGCGGCAGGAAGACGACCGCTGCCACCGAGAAAATCTTGATAATCGCATTCTGCTCGATATTGATCATGCCGAGCGTGGCGTCGAGCAGGAAGGTAACCTTCTGGGACATGAACCCGGAATGATCGGAGAGTGACCGGATGTCGCGCGAAAGTGTTTTGATCCGTTCACGCGAGTCCTTGCTGCTTTTCTGCTGGAGAGTCGCCTGCCCGAGATACCCGGCTAGCCGTTCCAGCGTCACCAGACTGTCGCGGACGTTAGAGGTCAGGTCTCCCTTGCGGCCGATCGACTCGATGATAGTCTGAAGGTCCGCACTTTTCGTGGGCTTGCCACTTGTCTTTCGGAAGATGCTACGGGAAATTGCGTCGATGTCGCGCCCGGCGCGCTCAAGTATATCCGCCAGCCTGTCCACCACGGCCTCAAGCAGCGCAATCAGCACACCTTCAGCTGTGTCGCAGCCCATTGCGACCTTTTCAGCACGAACTGGAAAGGTCCGGAAGGCGCGCGGTTCGTGGTAGCGCACGGTAACCAGGTGCGTTGCCGTCAAAACGAACGTCACAGGGTGCATGTCCACATCGTCGCCATCGGCGTTGGCCGGCAGAATCGCTGTCATGAAGGACGCACCATTTTCCGTGTAGAGGCGAGAGGAAATCTCGATTTCCTCCATCTCCTCCTTGGTCGGGATGTCCAAGGCCAGTTTCTGTTCGAGTTCCGCTTCTTCGGCTGAAGATGGATCGACCAGATCGATCCACACCGCATGCCCGACGTCATCCACCTTTTCTCCTAGCGGTTTCAGACGTCCAGCGTCGGTGGCAAAAGATCTCATCATGGCGAATTTCCCGGATGTTAGAGGGGAACGCCGTGAAGGCGCCTTTGGTTATCGTGTTACTGCATTTTAATGTTATTTGTTTGAAATAACAAAATATTAGCTAAGAAAATACGAAGACGATCAAGTCGGATTTCGATCTCGGTGGTCGGCGGCAGTTCATAGGCAGCCCCCAGGTGAACGGGTGCCGGTAGTGTCGCTGGATGCAATCGGAACAAGGCGCAATCTGATAGTCGATCTGTTGACCGATGATCAGGACCCTTTGTTGGCTGTGATGGAAACAAGTGGGGAGCAACTGCCCCTAAAGTGCCCCTGAACAGCAAAAAGCCCCGATCCGAAGATCGAGGCTTTTTTGTTTTTTGCTGTATTATCAGCTAGATAGTTGGTTGCGGGAGTAGGATTTGAACCTACGACCTTCAGGTTATGAGCCAAGCGAAAACCTATTTTTGGCACAATTCCCCAACAATTCTCAACACTCATATAGCTGTTATTGCTTATATTTTTTACTCACCACGCTTGGCCATCATTGAGGTTTGTTGATTGTCACTGTGCCAAAAATGTGCCAAAAACGCTTTGGGCACATTCACTCAGTCCGGCTCCCGAGGCACCCCATGGCGACCATCCAGAAGCGCGAAGGCAAGAAAGGCCCGTCCTATCGGGTCATGGTTCGGATGAAGGGGTTCCCCGACCAGGTACGTACCTTCAAGCGCCTAACGGACGCCAAGCAATGGGCGCAAGAAACTGAGACGGGCATCCGCAAGGGCGAGTTCAAGAATGTTGTGCGCACGGCAGCGAGCAAGACCCTTCAGGACGTGATCGACCGGTTCCGCAAGGAAGTGTTCATCCATCGTGCGGAGACAACCAAGCGGGCGGAAGCCTCCTTCGTCGCCCATTGGGAACGGGAGCTTGGCGGCTATGCACTTGCCTACATCACAGCAGACCTGATCAGCGAGAAGATGGGTGAGCTGGCAGCGGCGGGCGATGGTCGCCGCAAGCTGACCGATGACGAAAAGCCGAAAAAGCCGCCCCGCCCCAAGAGCCCGAAGACGCTGAAACATTACCGCGACACGCTGGCCATGCTGTTCAAGTATGCCATGCAGTGGGGCTGGACCGGCTCAAGCCCATTGGACGGGGTGAACCGGATAACGAAGATCAGGAACGAGCGTGCTCGATTCCTGAGCGACGATGAACGCAAGCGACTGCTCGACGCCTGCAAGGCCAGCGATAACGAGCACCTTTATCCCGTCGTGGTGTTTGCCCTGTCAACGGGCGCACGGAAGGGAGAAATCCTCGGCCTGACACTTAGCGATCTCGACCTGGCTCGCGATACGGCCATCCTGCGGGATACCAAGAACGGCGATACGCGCGCTGTGCCGGTCGTGCATCACCTTCGCGACGTGTTGACTGAGCAAGTCGCCAAGATAGACGCCTTCTACGACGCGCTGGAAGATCAACCCAAAACCCGCTGGCTGTTCCCCCGTCGGGATGGGCTGGAGCCCATGGATATCCGCAAGGCTTGGGAGAATGCGCGGGATGCGGCCAACCTGGAAGACTTCCGCTTCCATGACCTGCGGCATTCCACGGCAAGCTACCTTGCCATGAATGGCGCAAGCCTTGTGGAGATTGCCGACATCCTCGGGCATCGGACGCTTCAGATGGTGCGGCGGTATGCGCACTTGTCCGAGAGCCACGTGAAGGGTGTCGTGACGCAATTGAATGAAAAGCTTTTCTGAGGCATAAATTAGGTTCCTGCTCTTTATAGGCCCCGAGACCATGAGGTTTACCATGGTGGATTACAGGGACCTGGCGACCGTGAAGCAGGTAGCGGTGGAAGCACCGTTCATCACGGAAGCCACGCTGCGCTGGTGGATATTCCATGCGGAAACGAATGGATTGAAGCCTGCGCTACTGAAGATCGGTGGCCGCGTCTACATCGACCGCGCCGAATTCAACAAGTGGCTGGAGGGTCAGCGTATGGCTCCGAAGCCGTTGAAGACTGCGGCCTGACAAGGCCCCCTTCCTCGACCGAAGCCCCGTCAGTAATGGCGGGGCTTCTTTCTTCATATGAGAACGACCGCGTCACGGCGGCCATTTCATCAAATACCTGTTGCAAAAGCTTTTAGGTGGGTTCGTCGTGGCGGTGCAGAGTCCGAGATGGAAATTTGCGTTGCCAAGTCTCGATCAGGAATAGCGCGACCGTGCTGGCCGCATGAATAGCCAATCTGGCGATACGGGCATCGACGCGAGCATACCCTTTCTCCCGACCGTGCGCATCGCCAGCGTGTGTTCGCAGGGCTCCGACCCCTTGGATGACCGTTGCAAGCCCGCCCAAAGTCGTCCGCACATCTGCCGCGATTTGTTGGTCCAAGTCAGACCGGTCGGGGCTCAATGCCAAGGGTTGTTTAACCGCGTTGAAAAGCCCGGAGACGTCCTTCTTTGCCGGAAGCGGCTGCCCTAACTCGATCAAGATTGAGCGGCACACGCTTTCTATTGTCGAACATGCCGCCGTAATTGCGTCCTCTGGATCGGAGTCGATGCTGCCCAGGGCGCGTTCAAGATCGAGCTTCACTGTGTCAAAGCTGATGGTCTCCGCAACGCCTGAGAGCGTTGCGATGACTGGTGTGGAGTGACCTGCGACCACCAGTCGGACCTTGGTGCCCTGCTGCTGAATCTCAAAGCCATCATAGCGCAGCGCGTTGTTCAGATATTCGAGGACAGCGGTATGCCGTGGAGGGTCGTGGGCAAAATCTCGGGGGTCGGCAGCAGCCTCAATGACCCTCGGGAAAACCGCTGAAGGCTCGAAGCCCCGATTGATATCCAGAAGGCAATCGACCAATGACGGCACGCGGGAACCGCTCACGCGAAAATCAACGTTGCAGGCGCGCATGAATTTTTCAATTTTGGGGCCGCTGCGGTAGATTCCAATTGGCGGCGTCGGGTCGTTTCCACCGCCGCCGCTGATGACTTCAGCTATGGCGTCAATGCTCTGCGGCGAAAGCGGAAAAGGCACCGCGTCCTCCTGCAAACTGGTAATAGCTACATGACGTAATCATGCGCCACCTCGCTATCGTAAACCTCCTTCACCGTCGCTGCGGATTTGACCGCCGCTCGGGCTGAAGCCTCCGTCAGGTCGATAGTGCGAAAGGTCCCGCCAACTTCGGCGACAACCTCGATGCGCCGGTATGTGCCCGCGTTAGCTTCAGCGTACTCCGCCAAGCCCTTCAGCTTCGGAAGAGCGTCACCAAACTGAATGCCGTGGGGATCGACGATATCAGCGACCACCGTGCCGTCGTCCAGCTGCGCAAAGAAGATGAAGTCTGGCCGAACTATTTTTATGTCGCCGCCTTCTTCATAGGTTACGCCCAAGGAATCCTGGCTGGCGCGGGCAGGGTTTCGATACCAGGCGACGGTGCCGTTGCGCTCCAGCTCGGCCTTGACGACCTTGCCTTCCCATGAATTGAAGTCGCCGGGGAAAAGGCCATCCTCATCGCAAAGCATGTGCCTTTCGAAGCGTGGTAGCGCCTCTTCGGTGCCGTCGGCCTTGCGCGCCGTTGTCATCTGAAGCCAAGTGTTGGGCCGTGCAAGATCGACGTCTAGCGGATCAGCGCTCATTTCCCGGATTTGGCGATAGACGTCTTGACGTTCATCGGAAAGGCTCTTGATTTGAACCCGGTAATTGGTCAGCCACTGGTTTGACAGCTTCTCCGCAGCCGTCTCAAGATCGTCCTTCAGATCAGGGACAAGCCCAAGCGCGGCGATCACGGTATGAGCCTCGATCAGCGCTTCCTCGGGATCTTCATCCTCGTCGGCTTTGCTAGCCAGGTGTTCACTGTAGGTCGTGGCAAGGTCAGGGCTGATAACCCGCGCCGCGCGCTTGTATGCGTCTTCGATGACGGCGTAGTCGGCAGCTTCGACAAAATCGTCGAACGTCATTTCCTTGGTCTCGACATCAGCCTTCACCGTCTTTCCTTCAACGGTCAGCACTGAGTCGCGGGCTTTCTTGATTTCTTCGGCGTATCGGACTTGTGCGCCGTCCAGAACCTTGTGCAATTCGGCATGCGCCTTCTTCCCGGCATCAGGCAGAAGCGCATCAACTGCCAACTCGTGGGCAAGCGCCGTGAGCCGCTTGACCGGGCGAGCCTGCCGCTTCGGCAAGGTTTGCGACGGCAAGGAAAGCAGCTTTTGCCAAACGTCCTCGGAGATTGCCGGATTGGGCTTCATTTCTCGCGGATTGATCAGCACGCGCCGACCTGGCAGTTCCTCGCCAGCTTCCCCGCCTGACATGAGCGCAGCGACAACGGCCTCAACCGATTTCTTGTCAAAATGCGGAAGCAGGCAATCGACCGCGTTAAGCCGGTCGTTACCGGGGATACGCCGTGCCAGTGGCGTGCGCACCATGCGACCGAGAAGCTGGGTGATGTGGGTCTTGTCCGTTGCCGCCCGGAAGGAAACCATGACTTCCGCACGCGGGCAGTCCCAACCCGTGCTGATGGCATCTTTGGCAATCAGAATGCGCACCCAATCGGATTCCTGAACACGTTCAGGCGGGATGTAGGGGGCCGTGTGTCGGCCAAACGTCTCGGTTTTGTGTTCACCGAAAACGTTGGCAATAGAGTCGTGCTGAAGCTCTGGCCATTGCTCGAAGATCGTGTCGAGCCATAGGCCGATTTCGTTGTGGTCCGGGGAATTTGGAACCTGTAACACCATGAGGGGCAGGACGGTATCGGCGTCGTCCTGCTGCTTGGCGTACTCCGCCCAGGCATTCGAGATATCACTCAGCTTGGCCGTGCCGCGACGCAGAAGCACGGTTGAAAAATCGCCGGTCTCGTCGGGGACATCGAGGTTGATCGTGTCCTTCAGAAGCCCCGAATCCTGCACCTTCTTTGCATCGACGATGACATTCGGCAGCGTGCCACGGTCCTGCATCCCTGCAACGGCATCGTTGAACCGTTGAACGGTCGCGGAGATACCCCAGACAATTGGGATACCGGGCACCGCGCCTGAGCCGTTGATGAGCTGCTTGACGATTGTCGGTTTGCCGTCGCCGTTGGACCGACCACCCTCTTTCATCCCGCGATGAGCTTCATCGAGGATGAGGTAAAGGGTCAGGTCGGGATCTTCGATGGTGTTCTGGATCGTATCCCAGATCGTATGCGACCGCATGTCAGGCATGATGCGCTGGCCGTCCGCCGTTTCCAGCGCCGGGTCGTTGGGATCGTGCCCGCGAACCAGAAGGCTGTTCTTGGAGAGCTTCTGGGTGTTCAGGAAGTAAATCTTGCCCGGCTGGAATTTCTCTCCAGCGAAGCTGTTCCCGACGCTGACCAGATCGGAGATGGTGAGCTTATCGGACGCTTCCTGAAGCCGCCAGCGGGATTGCTCGTTCAGAGACGGGTCATCGCTGAACCAGATCACCACGGCACCTGGATCAGCCTCGAAGTCGAAATCGTCGTTACCGTAGAAAAGGGATTCAAAGACTGCCGCCGCCATGACGGTCTTACCCGCGCCGGTCGTCGCCGTCAGGGAGAAGGCGTGCTTGTCACGGTCTTCATGCCAGCGTTTGCGGGCTTTCTTCAGCCGCTCCAGAACCTCTTTGACGGCCTCGTCCTGATAATCCTTCAGCGTAAACTTCATGACTCAGCGCCCCATCGAGAATCGGAAATTGGTCAGATACGACTCGTAGAGCCGAACTGGCTCGACGGCATCGGGCAAATGGCGCGTCACGGCCTGGAAGCGTCGGTCGTCATCCGTCACGATATAGGCAATGCGAATGGTGCCCTTGGCCTCGACTGCTTTGCAAAAGGCGGTCGCCTTGTCCAAGTCAGTTAGCAGACCGTAAGTGTTCGCCACCTCCCAACCGTTGGCTGGGATTGCGTCGATCCGCCTGCCTTCGCTGCCTGCCCGCATCCACAGGAGCGGCGCAACGCGCGCGAACGCGCGATTGTGGCTGATCGCAACCGGCGTCTCATAGGTCAGGGTGAAGAACTCGGCGTTTTCCTCAAACCCCTCGGCCATGGGGAATTCGTCCGTGAACTTGTAATCGCCCTTGATGGGGTCGCCGTCTGGCGTCTTTCCAGTGATCGCAGCGGCGATTCGGGGCTTGGTGATGTAGTCGCAAATGCCCCATTTCTCCCAATCGGGATCACCTGGCCGCAAGCCGGCCTTGCGTAGCGAGGATTGTTCGTCGGCAGCAACTTCGTTGTTTGTTACCGAGATACACTGGCGGCGACCACCATCCTGCCGGTTTAGCCGCATGACTGCGTGAGCTGTTGTGCCGGACCCACTGAAAAAATCCAGAACTACCGCTCGTTTCCTTTCGACAACAAAAAATCGCAGGACATCTTCGACTGCGTACAAGCTCTTAGGGAACGGAAATCGCCTTTGGGGAATTATTTTTATAAGCAAGCGACTACCGTACTGTGTTGCGTCATGTGATGGGATAGACCACTGAGTTGAAGGTATCGCCAGTACGTTTTCACCAGATGTTTCATTTTCAGAGAGCATCAAAGCCCCATCCGGCCCGATTCCTAGCGACTCGTACTCACCGCTTTGAACTTTCTTCCACTCGCCAGGCTTCAGATAATAGACTGTGAATCCCTTATCTTGGTCTCCGCCTATCTTTACGCGCCCTTGGCCGTGATAACTTCTCAGGGTGTCAGGCGACACTTGCCAGCGTCCCTCGGTCCCATCTTTCCGAATTGGGAGAATCGGTGTGCTTCCTATCGGGCCGGGAGCCGGAGTTGAGTCACCCGGCGATAGCGGTTCGCCTATATCAACAACAGCTTTGCTTTCCTGGTCCACGTAGATTGCGTAAAATCCCCCAGGCGAGTCCTTGCGTTGCGCAGCTGTGCCAGAGCGCCTTAGCAAGTCCCAACGGGCTTTGCCGGTGTGGGTGCGACCTTTTGAACTGACCCAATCGCGGCTAAGCGGAAGGCGCCCAGGTGCGATTGACCCAATCATCACAACGAAGACGTATTCATCAATCCGAGCAAATGAACCTGTTCGAGCCTGGGCAGCAGGGTTAATCGAGGACGATATCATCTGAATTCGCGCCTCTGGAAAGGTTTGCTCAAGAAGCAACCCCAGTCTCAAACATTCCTTTTCATCAATAGTGACAATAAGCACTGAAGACTCGGCGCTAAGCAAGTCGCGAGCGACTTTAAGCCTGCGCTCAATAAATGCGAGCCACTTAGAGTGACGATAAAGATCTTCCTCTCCAACGTAATCGTTGTTGTACTTCCAATCGCGCGCCCCAGAATTATAGGGTGGGTCAATGTAGATTACGTCGATCTTACCCCGATGCGTAAATGTCAGTGCTTCAAGTGCATGGAAATTCTCGCCATTGATCACGGTGTGGAAAGGTTTATCGGCTCCGCGCTCGACTTTTCCCGTGCTGACGAGCCCAGGGTAGATGTAGTCGCGAAATTCCGCGACAACCACGAGGTCGGCAACGGGCACCTCTTGCGTTTCCGGCTCTTCCGCACCGATAAGCTCGACAATGGCCCTACGCTCCGCGCCCTTCCCGGACAGGCTCCGGACCTTCCAAAGCCGCTGATCGCCCTTCTTCGTTTCGCCGCGCGGTGGCAGGATGCGCACCTTGTCGCCCTTGCGCACAGGACGGCCCGGCAGCTCGACGCTTTCGGGGCGATGACGCTCGAAATTGAGGCCGAACGAACGGCGGGCGGACAGAACCTTGAATTCCCGTTCCAGCTCCTGCCCAAGGGACGGGTCCTTGGCTTTCGCCTGCGCAATCAGATCAGTGAGGCGTGACACGAAAATTTCCTCTCCCGGAAAAGAAATCAGCGCGCGAGGCGACCATGTAATGGTTGGCGAGAATTGTCTCGCTCATGAAATTCAGTGCGGTCATGTACACCCCTTCCCCTTATCATTTTCCTTCCGAGCCTCCGCTATCTCTGCGCGACCTTGTAAGGCGTCCTTTTCAATCAACAGCCTCAACCCCTCGCGGATGACTTCGCTCGCATTATTGTAGAGACCAGACTCGACCTTGCGCCGGACGAATTCTTCCAGCTGCGGCGTCAGCGACACGTTCATTCGGAGACTCCCCTGTTCGAAACAGGATGCGGAGATGGTCCAAAATTGTCAATCTTTGTTATTCCGTCGTCCGGCCAAAAGACGGGATACCGTCGAACGGTGAACGCCGAAGGTGCGGGCGATTTCGGCCTGGCTCTGGCCTTCTTGCATCCAGCGAATTGCCTTGCGGCGCTGGCCGCTGTTGAGGGCACGGCGGCGGCCAAGCTGGCGGCCCTGCTCACGGGCGTGGGCAAGCCCGGCGCGGGTGCGTTCCCTGATCATCTCCCGCTCGAACTCTGCCACACTGCCCAGCATCTGCATCATCATCCGGCCGGCCGGCGTTGTAGTATCGATAGCCTCGGTCAGCGACCGGAAGCCTGCTCCCGCCTTGTCGAGGCGGTCCATGATGCGCAGAAGGTCCATGAGGGAACGGGAAAGACGGTCGAGTTTCCAGACGATAACAACGTCGCCCTGTCCGACGGTATCCAGAAGCTCTTGGAGGGAGGGGCGGTCGTATCGCCCGCCAGACGCGTTGTCCTCGAAGATGGTCTCGGCTCCTGCCGCCTTCAGCGCACCAACTTGCGCAGCCGTATCTTGGCCTTCAGCTTTCGAGACGCGGGCATAGCCGAAGATCAACCGTAAATTCGCTCCATCTTTCTGCAACAAGTATTCGCAACACGTTTTCACAATATCATCAACGGCGCCCGTCTTGTTGCAAAAACGGTCTTAATCGCACGTCCACTGAATATTTCTTTGGAACCATTCTGCGCCATGGTAGATACACCCTGTGGGGCATCCACTGATAGCGTTCTTACCTCCCCTGTCTGAGATGCCACCGCCGCCACCATTATTCCGTGAACGGGGAAATCTGGAATAACTTTCGGGATTGTTCCCCCTTTTTAGGCGCTTTACTGTGTGATTCTCCCCCCCGCAGGCTTGGCCTGTTTGTACTCAACCTATTGGCCCCAGCAAAAAACACATACACCGTCAACAGAACCGCATGGGCAACATGTCTGCGTATTACACGATTGGCTTTGAGAGCAGTCGCCGCCGCAATCAGCGCAGTTAACTGATCCTCCGCCAGAGAAGTTACAACTTCGAGACCGTGTTTGAGTACCGCCACCACAGGAAGACGAGCAAGCGTCCCAACTGCCCCACGGGCTGTAATTGACAGTACCTGTTGTAACGCTCCAACCTGTACTGAGGGAGCTGACGCTGAAGGTCGTCGATCTGGTCGCACCATAGGTTCCAAGACTGGTCATTCGCAGAGCAATGGTGTCGCCAGCCTTCACATCCGCAGAAGAACCTTGGGAGGTGCCGTTGACAATAATTGTCGCACCATTGGTGGCGGTTGCCGTTCTGGTACCGAAGAAGCCAGACAAGCCAATGCCATTTGAGGTCACCGATGTCGAAAGTGCCGCATTGGTAACTGCATTAAAGGCACCACCAGCGGCTGGAGCGGCTCCGAGTTCGATCCACGAAGCGCCATCACACAGAAGCACCGTCTTCTGAGAAGACACGTACCGGAGTGTTCCCTCAGATGTGGCATTGCAAACCGCATAATCCCCAAGCTGAACGCCACCAGACAAGGTGACCTTGCCATCATCTTCTATCCTTAGATCAGGCAGGCAATCCTGTGCATCGGAATTTGGGTGATCGCCGCCAAACATCATGCCCTGTGACCCGCAATCCCCGAGGCTTGTCAGGCTTGCGTCAAGTGTTGCCCCGAGGGTGGTGATACTCCCCGCATTGGCAACAGTCTCAGCCCTTCGAAGGGCGTTTTCGTCCATGAGCATCTTGATCTGCGCATTCCCCTTGGCGCCATCGATTCCGCGATTTGGCGTTGCAAAGAACTTATTTTGCGCAGAGCCATCAAATTGAGGAGCTGCTATTAAACCTAAAGCGGTTAAACATCCTCCTATGATCGAATACCAAAAATTTCTTTTGCGGTTCATCTCATCAGGAGTCTCCGTTTCTTATTAAAAATCTGATTTATTGCCACGAACATGAGGCTAGCAGCCGACCGTGCCCTGGCAATCCAGCGTAGTCACGGCATGCAAGTTCATTTGTGAAATCAGGTGGGGGCCCAGCGCCATCAAAGCAATTCAGATAAGGTCCTTCCGGGAAGATCACCCATGTGCTCTGGTTGGAAGGTGCACGTGCGATGAGAACCTCACCGGCTCCCGTTCCTGTAACCGTTTTGGTTCTACCCGCCTGAGACGTGCAGCTAACCGAGTAGGACTTGTTTAACTCAAAGGCTGGCGGTTTAGCGCAATACAACACGCCATTCGAGCCCGTTAAGAATTCACCTAAATTACATTGTGGCAGCTCTGATTTTGCGAATTCTTTAACATTTGGATCATTCTCTTCGATACAAGACGATGTATCAGAATTAAAAAACTTCAGGTTGCGATTACACTCTTCAATTTTATTTATTTTTTGTTCTAGCGAATTGATTTTCGCATCGACCAATATTCCTAGCTCATCGAGCTTTACATCCATACGACTTACAACCCCAGAGTCTCCGATAGTCCCTCGGCCAGTAAAGGTTTGGGCTAGCACAACACCTGAAGAAAAAAGCAGAACTGTAAAAGCAGTAATTATATTTCTCATGGCCAGATCACTTCCAATAATTATTTCATTTACTTATATATCTGACCCAAATAAAACTACTGACATGCTGTCAGGTTGCAGCGCATCAAAAACTTCCGACAATCTTTATAATGAAATAACCCCAAACATTCCGGGGGTGTTGCCGACCCGATTTTGCACAATCTTTTATTCATCAAACGGGGTTTGATAAAAGGATCGGCAACTTTTTTATTGTAATACAACTGACCGATACATCAAAATAGTCAGTGAATAATTTTCAGACTCCCGCATAAGAATTCGCACAATCTATCAAATGGGAGTCTGCATTATGGGTTATTTTTCAGCCATATGGCGCGCTGTGCGCCTTGTTTTCATTGAACTGCCTTTCTGGACCATAGTCGGTGTTGGCCTATACTTGGTTTTCTACTATCTATTTTTGGCAGGTGTATTGAGTTGGGCCATCTGGGCATCGTTCCTTTCTGCCACCGTACTGCTCTTGATGGTCGTCGGCATTCGGTTCTTCGCAAGGCACAACGCCTACGGCTCCGCTGAGTTTGCCGGTCGCTCGGATGTAAGGCGCGCGGGCTTGCGCAGCTCCGGCCTCATCATTGGCAAGTCCGGCTGGCGCTTCATTCGCCACGCAAAGCCAGGTCACCTGCTCACCTTCGCCCCGACACGCTCGGGTAAGGGCGTCGGCGCCGTCATCCCAAACCTGCTAGATCACCCCGGTTCTGTGGTTGTGACTGATATCAAAGGCGAGAACCATGCCGTCACACGGGCCTACCGCGAGACGCTTGGAAGGGTCATCGCCTTCGCACCCTTCGACCCCACCCTCGGCGGTGACGGCTATAACCCGCTCGACTTCATTCGAACCTTCACGCCCAACGAGGTGGACGACGCCCGCATGATCGCGGAGATGCTGGTTGCCCCCGATGGCAAGGAAGCCAATCACTGGGAGCGGGAAGCCCGCACATTGCTGACCGGCCTGCTCCTGCATGTGGCACTTGAGCGCAAACCCCACGAGCGGAACCTCCACCGCGTCCGCGCGCTACTGATGCGGGATCGATCCGGTTTCGAGGCGGTGATCGAGGCGATGGCGGGTTCACCGCATATCGTGATTGGCACCATCGGGAGCGGCTTTTCCCAGAAAGAGGACAAGGAACGTGGTGCTGTCATCTCGACAGCACAAAGCCGCCTTGAGCCGTTCGATAGCCCGCTACTTCAGGCGGCAACGAACCACTCGTCGTTCAAGATGGAAGATCTGAAGCGGGAGACGCTATCGCTGTTCATCATCATCCCGCCGGAATATGTCGCCGTCTACCAGCCGGTCCTGCGCCTCATGGTGGGACTTGCCACTGCCGCCATGACACGGGAAGCAATGCGACCGAAACATCCGGTGCTGTTCCTGCTCGATGAGTTGCCCGCCCTCGGGCACATGCGCCCCATTGAAGACGGCATAGGCTATCTCGCCGGTTACGGCGCGACCCTCTGGCTGTTCGTCCAGGACCTCGACCAGTTGCAGAAGACCTATGTCAAATGGCGCTCGATGATCGCCAACTGTGCGGTCCGGCAGGCGTTTAACGTGCAGGACACGCAAACCGCGGAATTGCTCTCGGGCATGCTGGGGCAACGCACCGTGCGCACCCGAAGCGGCAGTCGATCAGGGCGGTTCCCATGGCTCTGGATGGCAACGAACTTCAACGAGACCGTGGCTGAAACGGGACGCCCGCTGATGTCGCCCGCCGAAATCATGCTCCTGCCTGAACACCAGATGCTGGTCTTCGTGCAGGGCTGCAAGCCGATCCTGGCCGAGAAGGTCAGGTACTTTGCAGATCGATATTTCCGCAAGCGCTTCGACGCGACCGTTTCCAACAATGACGAAAGCGCTGATCAAGGTGTCAGCGTCGCCGTCCCCCAAATTCAATGAAAGGATTTCATCATGCAATTTTTCAAAGATGCAAAGATTCTGATAGCAGCGACCTTCGTGATGTCGGCGCCATTCATCCCCTCCACTGCACATGCGGGAGCCTTGTTCGACGAGTTGCCCAGGTGCAACGCAACGATGACGGTCTACCATGTGCGCGACGGACTCCACGCCGCCGGGCCCGTGCCGGTAATCGATATTGTCGATGTCACCGAAGTTGCCGGACGATCCGATGCACAACGAAAGTGCCGGGGGACGGCCATAACGGATAGCGATCCGCGTCCCGTCACCTTCGATATCGGCTGGCACGATCCGGTGAACGGCATCCCCTATTTCCGAGGATTGCTCGAAGAGTAACCTCACTCATCGAACAGATCGAGGTCGAGCCCGAAAGGCCGGCCTCTTTCTCTCGTGCGTTCGCGCTCCAACTTCCCCTTCTTGTGCATGCGCCACGCCCGCTCCAGCTGTTCCTTTCGGTCATCAGCCAGATTGGCGCGCTTGAGCGCCTTCTCGCTCAGTCGCTCCAGTGCGCGGGCACGGGCTGCGACCTTGGCAGCCATGCGCTTGCGGAGCTGGGCGGGGCTGCCTGCGATATTCTGGATGATCTCCAGATCCCGCACGGCAGCCGCTGTTCGGCGGCGGGCCTGTTCGATCTCATGATGGGCCTGCCCATGTTTCAGGCGCGCATCCCGCAGCTTCTGGCGGCGCTGCATGATGTAGCGGAACGACTTTTTCGCCTCCGCCCGGTCCCGGGTGCGGTAATCGCCAATCCTCACCCCCTTGATCGCTCCCAACAGGAAGGGGTCTTTGCGGATTGCGTCTTCGGCTTCCTTGATGCCCAATTTTTTCTCCAGATCATCCCAACGTGCGCGGGCCTTATTCGCGTCCTTGTAGACTTTGCCCAGCCCTTCGAGGAAACTCGCCTCCCGTTTCGTGATCCAGCCTGCCTGCCGTTCCGCCTGTTTGGCGTGCCAGACTTCCTGCTGCTCGGCATAACGGACCCGGCCCGTGCGGCTGCGATAGGCGGCCTCGATCTGTATCCAGTAGCGATAATCCATGTCGGCCTGGTCGGCACGGCGAACGGCATCACCTTCCGGCGACGTGTCAATATCACCGGCAAGCATGCCTTCGACGGTGCGGCGCTCTTCCGGCTCCAGGTCACTGGTATCAAGAACCTGCTGTCCCTCCCGGTCGTCGCGGGCGATCTCGGCCGCACGGTTTGCCATGAAGTCGTCGAAGCGCTCCCCGAAGCGTTCCTCCAGCGTGTTGAACCGTACCCCCTTGCCCATGTCGGAGAGCTTGGCGAACCGCTCGCCGTCGGACAGGATCAGGCCCTGCCCCTTGCGCTCCATGGTGATGCCCTTCCGGGTCAGGCGATGGTTCAATTCGGCCCAGGTCCGGGACTGGTAAAAATCGTCCTTCAAACGGCGGCGCAGGTCGGCGGTGGCAACCTTGCCAAGGGGGATGAGCGCTTCCCGCTCTTCCCGCCGCGCCTTCCAATATTCCCCATCGCTGAGCGCGGGCGCGAGGTCATCGACGTCTCGGCCAAGCTGGCGCTCGTATTCCCGATTGCGCAGAATATTGAGCCCATGCTCGCGGGCGAGTTCGTGCACTATCCCGGTCAGCCGCCTGCCGTCCTGATGGCGGTCATAGGCGACGTGCTTTTGCGGATGGATACGGTTCACCAGAAAATGCATGTGCGGATGCTCGGTGTCCTGATGGGAATAGACCATGAGCTGGTGCTCGGTCAGGCCCATGCGCTCGATGACCTGCTGGGCCACCTTGCGCTTCAGCTCCGGCGTCACCTTCCCCGCCGCCGCGTCCTTCGGATCGAAGGTGATCATGAAGTGATAGGCGGGCTGTTTGCAGCGGACGGATTTGGCGGCAGTCGCCTCCATCACGGAAGACGCGGCACGGGCGTTGTCGGTGAAGAGATTGCGCACCTCGACAAATTCCACACGGTCGGGGCTGAGCCCCTTGATCTCGCCTGCGAGGTAAAGGGCGGATGCCCGGAAGCTCTCCGGCTGTCGGCGTGGAACCTTAAAGCGCATCCCCGCCCCCCTCATCGGGGGACGCATCGGTGTCGGGGTCCTCGTCGATCTGGACGGGCTTTTTGGCGACGGCTTTGTGGAGCGGATCGAGCACCCGGCGCATGATGGTCAGTGTCTCGTCCCGGTCGGCTGGGTCGATCTCCTTGCCCATGTTTGCCCGCCGCGCCATGGCGTTGATCGCATGCCCGATGCCGTTGATGGCCTCGATCTCCCGCTCGATCAGCGGAGCCAGATCGAAGCGGTCGGTGACACGGTTGACCAGCTCGCCGCCGACATAATTTGCCCAGGGGCCATAGGTCTCGTCGCCGGTCGCCTCGACCAGCTGACCGAGGTTCGTCGCCATGGACGTCAGCTCGTAAAGCAGCGCGTCCATGACCTTGTCGCGCTGTGGCTTGACCCGTGGTTTGATACCGAGCGCACGGCTGCGGACATAGGTGGCGAAGGGCAGCCCGACATCGATGGCGTCGCTCTGAATCTTCCGCCACTCGGCCTCGGTCAGGCGGATATAACAGACCTTGGTGCGACGCTCTTCAGGAGCCTTGGGACGCCGTCCGGCCATGGGGCTATACCTCCCCTTGTCCAAACGCCTCGCAGAGCAAGAGGGTTGCGCTTGAGACCCCGCAAGGGGGTCGAATGCCAGGCCTGTTGAACGCACAGAAATACCCGCTGGACGCCCCTCGGGGGCTGTCCGGCAGGGCAGGCCGCAGGCCGCCCGTCAGGTATTTTTGTCGATCAACATCCATCTTGCCTCCCCCCTGTCGTTCAAAAATGCTCCCCCTCTTATGGGGTCGCCCGCCAGTGGGTTAAGGATTCAAGATGACAGAACAGGCAATTAGCGCCAGAAAATCTCAACAACACTCTACGGTTTTCAGGGTGCGATTGCAAGTGTCAACAAAAGCCAACAGCCAGCAACAAAGCGGTGAGAGGTGAGGTTCTGCGAGCCTGATGGCGGCAATCGACACGCAAATGCCCCCGCCAAGGGGACCTTGCGGGGTGATTTTTGCGGGCTGTCGGCTACTCGGCGGCGGCTCGTTCGATGATCACGCTGATGCAGGTTTCGGGCGGGCGGCCCACGCTCCAGGAGATGTCCATGAACAGCCTCATGCCCAGGTCCATGGATTCAATCCCGGCCTCGCGCAGGCCGTCGCGCACCCGCGCTTCGTATTCATGTGAGTGGTATCCATGTTTGCGTTTCTTGCTCGGTAGCATCGTCTTTCCTCCTTGTCGGTTAGGGCCACGACCGTCGCGGCCTTCGTTGGTGTCATGATCGGCGTCACCGAAGGGGGTCGGGGCACCCGAAGGGCCGCAGCGCAGCGGAGGGCCTCGAACCACGACTTTCTTGTCCCGCGAGGAATGGCCGGATCGGGGTCCCCAGGCGGCCCGCCGCTGGGGTGATCGGACAGGGGAAGAAAGTCGGCAGAGAGAGGTTGCGCCGCCCACTGGTGTCGCCATGACAACCAAAAACGAAAGGCCGCCGTCGGTTGGTGGGCTGGTATGCAAGGTGGCGATGTAAGCGGGCGTGACGGAGCCATGGTGTGGTCAAACATGCGAACAGCGATGGGAATCGTCGGCTCGGCAAGTGAGGGCGGAAACGCGGTCGGACGTCACGATGGCGACGGCGTGGACTTCAGCGAGGCCGGAGCTTTGCGCGATCTGTAGCAGCAGGCGTCGTTCCAACGCCAAGGCGGCCGCACTCGTAAGCATGCGGTGCGGGTGCCGTGGGGGCATGTGCATGCAAAGGAAGCCCCACCGATGATTCGGCGGGGCGTTGCGACGAAGTGCTGATTTTGGATCAGGCGGCCATGCGCCAGTCCGTGGCGGGTCGTCTCGGGCGGCGGGCTTCCATCAGGGCGATGGCGCAGCCGATCGGGGTCATGCCGATGTCGAAGGCGGTGCTGACATCCCGATACTGTTCATCGGTAAGATCGGCTTCCGCCTCGATCAGGTAGCTGTCCTCAACGGCGATGACGTATTCGTCCCAGCTCATGTCGAATTGGTTTTCGGTGTTGCTCAATCGGGTCATGGTCTTTCCTCCTTCCGGTTTGTCCTTGCCGCGACCGCGGCCTTCCATGGGCAACGAGAGGCGGCGGCATAGGCGACCGGACGCACCCGAAGGGCCGGAACGAAGTGAAGGACAGCGAGGACCGTCTTTCTTGTTTCGCGAGGAAGGCCAAAGGCCGGGGAAGAAAGTCGGGCAGCGCCGTTGCGGAGGGAGACGCCGACGCCACGTTTGCCCAATGAGGAAGGCCCGACGGTCACGGCCAGTCGGAAGGATGGAAAACCCCCGATTGAGGATTTCAGTCACCTCGGCAAGCTGGGCGTGTCAGCGGGGTTGCTGGTGGACACGGCCATAAATCGTGGAAGCATCCCCGAGATCGTATCGGATGTTGTCAGCACTCGTTTGGAGGCATGAGCATGAGTTCGCCGCAACATGACTGGATAGCCTGGCAGAGAGCCAAGCGGAGGCGTCGCCTCGTTACCATGCGGCTTCTGCTGCTGGCATTGCTCGCCGGTTGCATCGCCGCCTTGTAGGCCCTGATCTGGAGACCAAAGGCGAACACGCCTGCCGAGGCCCGACCGCACATCGGGCATCCTCAATTGACGCCGCCTATGAAAACTCGGATGCATGAAACTGGCAGACGGTGTGCGGTCCAAGTCACCAACCCAGAGGTAACAAAAAGCCCGACGCTATTGCCAGCGCCGGACTTCAGCGGGCGACCTGTCACTCCGCCCCGTTGAGGGGACACTCGACGGGTTCGACGATATGGGGACAGTGTTCGGTGATGAAGTATCCGAAGGCATCCGCTTTGCGGAAGCCGCTCCCGATGACGAGGCTGTCATCGGTTCCGGCGATGAGCGTCCAGATACAATCGGTATCCGCTTCAGCAAGTGCCTTCAGTTCCGGTTCGGAGGTATCGAAGAGATACCCGCTGAAGGGGGCGTCTGGATGGTCGCGGTGCGGATTGGCCAGCGGCCTGAACGTCTCCCGCCAGACATCGAACGGGACATCGGATATCGCGGGAACCGATGGCGTCATGCCGTCCTCGATGTGGCGCAAGGCGGCGGCGTAGCCTTCGGCTCTGCCCTCGGCCCGGTAGCTGTCATCGACATGCTCGTCACCGAAGTTCAGGCTATGGAAGATCTGCCACATGGCATCGACGCGGGCGTCGAGGTGTTCAGCATGGCCCTTCATGGCGGAGAGCAATCCGTCGCTGCCGCCCGTCATGGACTGGATAGCGAGTGCATGCCCTGCCGCAATGCCGTCCGCCTCTTTCCATGCGTCCCAGTCATCGGGATCGTCAGTGGCTTCAGCGGCTTCGAGAAGGCGCTCAGCTTCTTCAGTCAGGCGGGCGGTTTCCGCATGCAGTTTGGTCAGTTGGTCGTCGGTCAAAATAATCGTCATGGTCAAAATTCCTGAATTAAATGTCTTGTGGTTAAGGCCGCCCGCCGAGGTGGCGGGCGGCGTTGGTGTCGTCCCTAGCGGCTCCAGATGAGGGCGAAGCCCTTGTCCTGCTGCTCGACCAGGTTGGCGTAGATCGGAGCGGCGAAGCTCGGGTCGTCCAGCTTGACCGAGATGTACTCGTTGCCGCCCTTGCTGGTGCGGTGCCAGGCCGCGCCAATTTCGACTGCACCCGCCTTGATGCGGAAGTCCGGGGCGGTGTCGGCGGTTTTCTCGACGCTGCTCACGGTGACCTTGGTGGCCTTGAGGCCAAGGGTCTGGATGGTGCCGGCGAAGCCGTTGTCGGTTTTGGTGAAGGTGCCGATGGTTGCCATGGTGATAGTCTCCTTTGTTTGGTGTCTGGGGGTCGCGCCCTTCGCGACCTTTCCATGGCCAATGTCAGAGACCGTCAAAGACCGGGCCTGCACCCGCAGGGACGTAACGGAGTGGGAGGACGGCAAGCGGGCTGTTTCTTGTTTCGCGAGGAATGCGGCAAAGCCGCAGGGGAAGAAACCGACCGAGCGCCGTTGCAGGCGCGGGCGACGGGCTCAAATGTGGCCATAACAGGAAAGGACGTGAGGGGATGCGACCGCGCCAAACATATAGGAGGCTCACCATGGCGGCCTCGATCACCGCCCCCGACAAACGGCGGCCCGCGCGCAATCCCCTTGGTCTAACCACCATGTCGCTGATGAAGCGGTACAAGAAAACGCCCGCCCTGGCTGAAGGCCAAGACGGGCTGTAATCGGCAAATGTGGCCGTCACCGTAACAGGCGGCAAACGGTCAAAATCTCAGTCGCGGCGCGTCCCGCCGAATAGCGCTCCGAACAGCTTGCCCGTCAGCCACAGGACAAGCATCCCCACGGGAATGATGAAAGGCGCACCGAGCAGCACCCAGCCCACGGCGTCGATGTTGCCCGTGACATTGGCGGCGTATGCGGCCACGGCGATAAGAAGAATGGCGGCGATGATGTGCATAAGGAAACCCTCCCAGACCAGAGAAAGAAAGGGCGGCACGGGCTGACTGCCCGCACCGCCCCTGATGCAGAAGGGGGTCAGGCGGCCACTTGCGTGGTGTCGCCCTCGCCCGAGACGGCGGGCGTGGGGTCGCCGTCCGTGTCGTCTGCATTGGCCTCGTCTGCCTCTCCTTCCTGCCACGGAAGGTCAGCCCCCTCGGTCACGGCAGGGAACCGCATGGCATCGGGTAGCCATGCATTCGCCCGATTGCGCAGTTCTTCGGGCAAGGTCGCATCGTCCTCGGCACAACGCTGGAAGTGACGGGTAAGGGCAGCGGCCAGCTGGCTCTTGCTGTAATCCTTCATCCGTCCGAGACGGGTCACCGCCCCGCTTTCCTTGGCGATGGCTTCCAGCTGGTCTTTGCGGCGGCGGGTCAGGAACGCCTCGTCGGGTGTCCAATGATCCCGCATCGACACATCCAGATCGGCGGCAACACGGTTGAACAGGCTGTCAGCCGTATCGAGCGCATCCATATTGCCCTGCCCGAAGGTCAGCGCCGTCAGCAGCAGATGCAGCTGGTCAAGCTCTCCATCGGAGAAGCTCTGCACCACCTCATAAAGGGCGGTCGGGTTCTTGACCTCGGCCAGCAACGTCTCCCATGCGGCCCGCACGGGTCGGGCATAGGATTGACGGCGATTATCCGTCACGCCTATCGCCGTCACCATGTCCTGCGCTTCCCGCTCAAGAGCGGTATAGCTGGTCGGCTGGTTGTCCTCCCCCGCGAAATAGGCCAGGGCGGGATGGGCATCGAGGTGCACCCGTCCTGTCCAGTCAAAGCCGTTCAACAGGCTGATGACGGCCACCTCCTTGGCCTTGCGGGGATTGGCGAGAAGCGCCTCCATCACGGCAAGGCTCTTGTGGGCGCTCATCATGCGGATGACTGGCCCTGAATATTCGGGCCGCTCCTTAGGGGCGGTCGGTGCGTCTGCGGTTTCTTCCGCAACAGACGGGGACACGTCACGGCGCACCAGCCCTTCCCTGACCTCGACACGGCCTAACGGCTTGAAGTGAATGACCACCCCGCTTTGTTCGTCTTCCTCGGCCTCACGATACTGCCACCACGGAGCATAGCTTTCGGTCAGAACCTCGACAAAGGCGGCATTTTCCCTGTGGTGTTCGGCAAGAGCGGCGACAGCCGCTTGTTGCAGGATGAAGAACCGCTCCACGTCATCGAAGACGGTGTTGTCGTCATCGGCGAACAGGTCGGCGGTGAAACTGCCCTCGTAGAGTTCCAGCGGAAAGATGGCGAGGGACACGGCGGGCTTCTCGCCCGTCAACAGGCGGCGCAAGTCGTCGCCGTCATAGTGATAGCCCTGCTCCAGTCGCTCGATAAGCACCCGTTGCTGGTCATGGGTGCCAAGCGTCAGCGCCTCGGCTGCGGCAAGGGTAATCTCACCCTCCCGCACCAGCGCCTTCACCTCGTCACAGAGAGAGGCGAGCGCCACACGGCGCTTGACGGTCAGCACCGAAACCCCCGCCTTGGCGGCAACATCCTCAAGGGATGCGCCCGAACCCAACAGATTGGCGAAGGCTTCGGCCTCGTCCATGGGGGCAAGCTGTTCACGCTGGATGTTCTCGACGGTGGCGAGCCGCAAGGCATCGGCCTCGCTCAAATCCCCCCGCACCTCGACGGGCACGGGATAATCCTTGGCGATTGCGTTCCGCTCGACTAACAGGGAGAGCGCCCGATAGCGCCGCTCGCCCGAAACAATCTCGAACTTGCGCCCCTTCTTGCGCACCACAAGGTTTTGCAACAGGCCATCGGTCAGGATGGATGCGGCCAACCCTTCAAGGGCGGTTGCATCCATGCTGCGGCGGGGGTTGCCCTCGGCGGCGGTGATTTTGGTCAGCGATATGGTTTGAATGGTCATTGTCGTATTCCTCATATTGGTCTGGTTGCCCCCAGCCCTGACCGTCAGGGCGGGGGCATGGGTCAGGCGACGATGCGCCCCTTGTCGGAAGCCTCGGCGGCATAGGCCGTCAGGCTCTTGGTTGGCTTGAAATGGCGGTCACGCTCGATGGTCAGCCCTGCGGGGCCGCGCACGGCGGCAAGCTCCGACAGGCGCACGCTGCCAAGCTCTGGGCATCCGAAACCAAGGTCACAAAGCCCGAAGGCAATGTCCTCGTCTTCGGGGTCGAGTTCGGACAACAGCCACGTTGCCGCTCCCCATGGGCAGAACAGCTTGACCACAGGCCAGAAGTCCTGGGTGTTGCCATCGTCTGCCATGCGTTCGGCATTGGCTTTGCCATTCTTCAGCATGCGAGCATGCTGGTCGGATAGGAGAAGCGTGCTCATTGTCCCGCCTCCCGTCCGTCATGGTCGGAAAGCTGCATGCTGTCCGTCACCGAGACGAACAGCGGGCGGATGGTGAAATCCTCCCCGTCCCTGTTCACGGCACAGATAGCGGCGGCGGGTGCGCCGTCCGCAAAGCAGCTGAACAAGGCAAAGTTGGAATAATCCCCGCTCGTCAGCGCCTCAAAGGCGCTGCGATGTTCTGGGGTGATATTGGTTTGGCTCATGTCGGTTTGTCCTTCCGTCGAGTTGTTCAATTCTGCGAAGGACACCCACGCCCCGCGCATGAACCTCTGCCCAGCGGCGAGCGACGACGAAGAACCAGTGACTGAATTGAGAACAGGCGTTCAGGCGGCGAAGCGCCGACATCCGAAGGGCTCCAAGAGAGCCGCGCCGCAAAGCGGCGGCATCCGGCCAACACGGGAGCGAAGCGAATGGAGCGGGCAGGCCGGACGGCGACCTTGGGAAAGACCGGCGGGGTCGGCACAAGCTGGACAGAGAGGTTTCAAGCGCGAAGCGCGACCCAACAGGTCAACGCCGTCCCGAAGGGACGACATTATGGGGCGTTGCGGGCACTCCCGCTAGAAAGGGGTGCGCCGAAGACCTCGGGCTGAGGCCAGGGGAAAGGCTTTTCCCCCTGATGAATCCCGTTACACTGGTACACGGCGATCAGTTGAGCCGATTCAAGCTAAGTTCAGGGATAATATGCCAGCCAGAAAACGGGGTAATACGCTCGAAAAATGGGAAATCGCCCTGATCAAGGCGATGTTGAATCGCGGCGGTTACAACGACCAGGACATATTGGCGTATTTCACCCGTCCAACACGTTCGATCAACCATGCGCGGATCGCAGAAATCCGTACCGGGGCCAAGTTCAAGGCCCTCAAGGCGGCGTCCCCGGACGAGCTGGATGATTTTCTGATCAATTGGCCGGATGTGGACGCTGAAACAGGTCTCAGTCTCCGGGGTGACGAGCTGCTTATCAAGGCACGAGAGGCGATGATCGCTGCGGTACATACCTTCAACGGTGCGGGGCTTACTTTTCGGGCAGAACTTTTCATCGTCACCAGCATCATCGGCTGGACCTATCTCATGCACGCCTGGTTCCGGCGTGAGGGCATCGACTACCGGTATCGAAACGCCGACGGCACAATCAAGAAAACGAAACAAGGGGCGGAGTGCTATTGGGAGTTGGGCAAATGCCTGCGTCATGCGCGCTGCCCGGTTCCCCGTGGCGTGGTGAAGAACCTCGACTTCGTGCTGGAGCTACGCCATGAGATCGAACACCGGTCAACGAACCGGATCGACGAGGCGGTCAGCGCCAAGCTGCAAGCCTGCTGCCTGAATTTCAATGATGCCATCAAGACGTTGTTCGGCTCCCAATATGGATTGGAACGGCGACTACCGATTGCGCTTCAGTTCGTGACCTTCGCTGCTGACCAGCGAGCGGTGCTTAAGAAGGGCAGTAATCTGCCGGGACACATTGAGACTTTTATCGATGCTTTTGAGCACGGTTTGACCGAAGCAGAGTACGTGGACCCGGCCTATCGCTATCGGGTCGCATTCGTACCGATTGCCGGAAACCGCGCGTCAAGTGCGGATACGGCAGTCGAGTTCGTCAAGGGCGACTCCGATGAAGGCCAAGAGATCAACCGCGTTCTTCTCAAGGAAGTGGACAAACGCCGATATACGGCCAAACAGGTTTGGGAAATGATGCAAGCTGAAGGCTTCCCGAAGTTCAATCAGCAAGCTCACACGGCACTCTGGAAAGAATTGGACGCCAAGAACCCTGCGCACGGCTATGGCCGCGATGGCGACTACAAGGGCACTTGGGTCTGGTACGATAAATGGATTGAGCGAGTCCGTGCCCACTGTCAGGAGCAAGGCGAACGCTACAAGTGAGGAAGTGAGGCCGCCTAAGCGGCGGCCTCGGTGACGTCGGCGGCTTGCAACCCTGCCAGAAAGACAGCCGCCTTGGCGGCCTCACTGGCGGTGAAGATGCCTTCAGAGCCGTCAACCAATTGTCAGGTAGGCGGCGCCCCACATTAAAGGGCGCTACGGGGTGCAATCCCGTTCGAAGGGGTGACGGAAACCGCCGAAGGCGGTTGCAGGCAGGGGACGGCGTTCCCCTCATTTAATCCTATGCAAACAACCTATGTGAGCATCTGATTGTAAACAGCAAACACCTTCTCCGCCCGCTCCAGTGTTTCAAGCACCTCAGCGTTGTCGCCGTCGAGCATTTGTGGATTGCGGATCAACCAATCCGAAGGGCGGTAGTGACTATACTCGGGCATGTCGGCAGGTAGTAGCCGGAAGTAGGCTTCGGCTTGCTTCACCTGACGCGGGGCACCTTCCGCAGCGGCGAGTTTTGCGGCTGTGACGGCATGCTTACCTTTCAGATCGTAGCATCCATTGATAATCTTACAGAAGAGTTCCGGATGCATAAGATCCTCAACATCCGCCTCAGACTGGTCGAGCAATTCAGCGATCGTGTGAAGACGTTCAGCGGCAAGAACTTCGCTTCGGCGCAAACGTTCAATTTTGCCCTTGTCGCCTTGTCCTTGGTCAGAGAGGACGGCCACATTTAGGTGGTTACCATGAAAGAGCGACACAAAGGGCCTCACGTTGTCGATGCCGCCTGCAGGACACATGGTCCATTTGGGATTAAGACCCTGTCTTCCCCGTCGTTCAAGTTCATTTGAGAAGGCTTGCAGATAGAGGATATCCGACGGCCCCTCGACCAACAGGCTATTCTCGCCGACGAAAAGCGATTGCGTAACGGAATAACCAAGCGCCCCTTGCAACGGAAACAACGTATCCTTGTCCGTACTCATGACATCTTCGGTTATTCTTGTTCCGAGTGATTGCGGGCGGGCGGGCTCTTTCAGGTCAACGACATCCTCGACGACGCGACAGTCAGCCAGCCTCTTGGGCGGGACCATGAACGGAGAGTGAGTTGAGAAAATCACCTGATGGGTAGGCAGAAGCTTTTCCTCAATGTAGCGAAGCAGGTCTTCCTGAGCTTTTCCGTGCAGCGTTAATCCCGGCTCATCAAGAAGAATAATCACATTGTCGGTTGTTCGGCGCATCATGGCGAACTGAACGAGGAAAGAGAAAAACCAGACGAAACCTGCACTTCGCTCCGAAAATGGAACGCTTGCCCGATGGAGTTGATTATAAACACGTGCTCGCGCTACAGCGCCTGCGTTAAAGGGGGGCTTATCTTGCGGCCTGCCCTCATTCAGCTCAACTTTGACCTCCAGATATTTGTTCTGTGACCAATACTGAAATATCTGGTCGGTAATGTCGGCTGACGCGGCTTCGCACTTGGCGTTCAATTCTTCATATCGTGGAGACTGGTTCAATTCGTCCAAATCGGTTCCGGCGAGCCGCAGGAAGTTCATGAATATCTCATCGCCCGGTTCAATCTTATTATTTTGCTTATCTTGCGCAATTTGCTGTGCCGAAATTTGACCGCTCATCCGGTCATAATGTGATGTATAGAAAAACGTAGGAACCAGGTCAGAAATCAGATCAATGCCACGAAGGTTGATCGACTGATCCCGATAGTCCGAGAACCGCTTGGATAATGCAGCCAGTTTTTCAGATTTTTCCTCATGCCCGGCTATGGCGGCAATCAAAGCTGCTGAAGTTTCTGCCTTTTCGACAACCTTCTTCTCTGCGGCGTTCAAACGCTGGGCTGCAACAGCATTGGCAATTGCTATTTTTGCAGAAATTGGTACCGACCATGATGTGCCTTCTTGGTTGTATCGCTTGCTGATCTTGAATTCGCGGGAAGTGATGGCGTCTTCACCGAATTCATCCGCCAGACGCTCGAAACCCTTATCAGACAGCTGCCACCACGTTTCGACGACGACCGCATCTTCATCGGAATGGCGCTCTTTGTAGCGAGTAGCAAACCGACGAGGATAATCCTCGGTCACGTCAAATTTTGTTTGAGGCGCACCAAAAGGGCGGATGGATTGTAGAGCCGATAGAGTGGCGGTCTTCCCAGCTTCGTTTTTACCGACAAGGCAGCACAGTTCCCCGACGGAAATCTTTCCCGTATCAAGAATCGACTTGAAGTTCTGTATTCTGATATGGGTCAGTTTCATGTCATTGTCCTGCATCTATTACAACTAAAGCAGAGTACAACAAGTAACTGCACTCAACAACAATTTGCCCCTCGGTGTACTCCGCATACTGCATGCCGAGTCCCAAAGATAAGGACTTGCGTGATCAGCGAACGCCAACACGACTCTCGCATGACGTCGGCAGAATGCCCGTAGGACGAATAATCGTAAAGAGGCCGCCTAAGCGGCGGCCTCGGTAACCTCAGTGGCTTGCAGTCCCGCCAGATAGTCGGTCGCCTTGGCGGCCTGACTGGCGGCGGTGAAGATGGCCTTCTTGTCGGCCTTGAGAACCTTCAGCCAGTTGTCGATGTAGGCCGCATGGTCGTGACGCGGCTCCAGCGTGATCCCAAGATCAGCGCAGAGGAAGGCAGCGCCCAGTTCCGCCACGAGCTCTTCGACGACGTAGGCGTCATCGCCGAAGCGCTTGCCGAACTCACGGTCGCAGCGTTTGGCACTGCCGGTCCAATGGGTTAGCTCATGAAGCAGCGTGCCGTAATAGCTCTCGGTCGCCGTGCTGGTTTCCGTGCCCATGAAGCGCTCGCGCTCCGGCATCTGGATAAAGTCATCCGGGAAGCGGTAGAAGGCGCGGTTGCCACCGTGGCGGATATCGGCACCCGTGGCTGCGATGAAGGCTTCGGCTGCATCGTGGATTTGCGCCGGGTCTTTCGGTTCCGGCAAGGGCGGTGCTTCGAACCCGTCCACCTGGTCGGCATTGAAGACGTAGCTGGCGCGGGCCATAAGGCGTTTGCCTGCCTCGGTGTCGCCGTCGTCTTTCTGCTCTTCCACGTTGAACTCTTTGTAGAAGACCACGAGGCTGGATTTCTCGCCCTTGCGGACCTGACAGCCCTTGTTCTGCCATTGGCGATAGGTGCCCCAGGTTCCGGTCGAGAAGCCGCGTGCTTGGGCTGAGGCCCAGAGGCTGACGACATTGATCCCGCGATAGGCGTTGGTGGTGTCGATGTTGACGGGGCGGTTCAAGCCTTGGCCTGAGCGGTGCCAGGGCATCTGCCAGTCACCGGCTCCGGCTTCGATTGTCAATGCCGCCCGTAATTTCCCCAGAAGCGCCGAAGTAAATTTCCCCAGTTTCGCCGGTCAGGTTGTCGCGGTGATGTGGTCGTTTTTGGGCGGCCGTCCCCTTGGCCGTCGTAGCGGTGCTGGGGTCGGCGGTGTGATGGTAGCCTTGGAGCGGACGTGCTCGGGCATGAGGTCGGCGTGCTGGCGCAACCGGTAGCTGGAGCCTTCGATCTGGATGACCAGAGCATGATGCAGCAGGCGGTCGAGGAGTGCGGTGGCGACGACCGGGTCTCCGAACACCTCGCCCCATTCGGCAAAGCCGCGGTTGGAGGTCAGGACCATCGCACCACGCTCGTATCGGGCGTTGACCAGCTGGAAGAACAGGTTGCCACCCCCAGGAACGACGGGCAGGTAGCCGATCTCGTCAACGATCAGCAGAGCCGGTCGACAGAAGAAGCGTATGCGTTCCGTCAGCCGTCCCTCGCGCTCGGCGCGGGCGAGTTGCCCGAGCAGGTCGGCGAGTGTGCAAAAGTAGACACTGCGCCCTGCCTTCACCGCCTCGACGCCGAGGGCGATGGCCAGATGGCTCTTGCCGGTGCCGGGCGGGCCGAGGAAGTGGACGACCTCGCAGCGACCGATAAAGCCGAGTTGTGCGAGGGTGAGGATACGATCGCGGTCGAGCGACGGCTGGAAGGAGAAGTCGAACCCTGAGAGCGTCTTGATGGTCGCCAGTCGGCCCATGCGCAGGGCCGTCTTGATGCGGCTGTTCTCGCGCAGGGTCAGTTCCTCGGCGAGCAGCATGTCGATGGCCTCCAGAGCACCGATCTCCCCGTGCTCGAGGCGGCGCACGACCTGATCGAGGGCTTCCAGGGCGCGTGGCATTTTCAGACCGACCAGATCGTGGCGGATCCGCTCCAGGGTCGACGGGGTCAGATCACCTGGAGCGCTCATGACCGGCACTCCCGGGCAAGACGGCGAGCGACAGCGTCGTAGAACTCCAGGGAGCGCTGAGCGACCACGTCGCCGGTTCGGCTGACGACCACATCTCCGTCGGCTCCACGTCTTCGTCCTGTGGAGCCCCCTCCTTTTCGGTGTCCAGGAGCCACCCGGCGCTGGTGGCGGCCTTCCAGGACCGGATGGGTCGCGATCAACGTGCCGTCCTCGAAGATCCTGATCTCCTGGGCGAGCGTGTGCACCTCGACCGTGCGCCGCCGGGTGGCATCCGGAACGCTGTAGAAGTTGCCACCGACGCTTACCATCCCTTCCCGGGAGATCCGTCGCTCCAGACGTAGTACGGAGCGGAACGGCGCCAGAGGCAGAACCAGCAGGTGCGGCTTCTCCTCGGCGAACGCCTCGTTCACGACCCGCCGGGTTGTGGCATGCACCCTGGGATTGGCGACACTGTCCAGCCAGCGCCGCAGCTGCTCGTTCAGATCGTCCAGGTTGCGGAACGAACGGGCCAAGAAGAAGTCCTCGCGGATGTATCGGAACGGCCGCTCGACCTTGCCCTTGGTCTTGGCCCGGTAGGGCTGGCACGCGCGCGGGTGGAAGCCATAGTGGCGGGCCAGATCCACAAGGGCCCTGTTGTAGACGATGCCGCGCGGCTCCCCGTCAGCAGCTTCGCCGATCACCGCCGTCTTCATGCGGTCGTAGAGAAGCTCGCGTGGCACGCCGCCGATCGCGTCGAAGGCGGCGACGTGGCAGCGCAGCACTGTCGCTAGGTCCTGATGGGCGACGAACCGTGCCCAGATCAGGCGGCTATGCCCCAGGACCAGCGAGAACAGCCACACGATCCGCGGCTGTTCCGGCTCATCGGTGAACACCACCTGGAACTGAGCAAAGTCGACCTGTCCTTGCTGACCGGGAGGTGTCTCGAAGCGGATCTCATAACCCGGTGTCGGCGCGGGACGGATATCACGCAGATAATCCGTCACCGCCGTATAGCCGCCGCTATAGCCGAGGTCCCGCAATTCTCGCAGCAGCCGGGCGCCGGTCAGGCCAGGCCACGTCATCACGCGTTCGCGCAGATAGGGGGTGTACGGATCCAGCAGACGTGACCGTGGCCTGCGTGGGCCATAGCTCGGTGGCTCCAGGCCGCGCTCGATGTAGCGACGAACGGTCTTGCGGTCGAACCCGCTCTCCCGTGCGATCGCCGATATAGACAGCCCCTGCCGATGCAGTTCCAAGATCATGAGCATCTCTCCCAGTTTGATCACCGCCGAACTCCTCTCGCCGACCGAGAGGAGCATCGGCAACTCGCCGCCGCCGGTCATCCGGGGCGCGCCCCGGATGACCGGCGACACGCCAACTGGGGAATTTTCAAACGGCGGTTCTGGGGAGATTCACTCCGGTATCAACATCGATGGCGGTGATGATGGTGTTGGTCACTTGGGTGTAAACGTCTTGGCGTTCGGTCTTCATGGTCTCTCTCCTTGTCTTTGCGGGCCGCGCCCATCGCGGCCGTCCGATGGCGACCGGAAAGGCAGGGGCAAAGACGAGCGGCGCACCCGACACGGGCCGGAGAGAATCGAAGGACGGAGAGCGGGCTGTTTCTTGCCTCGCGAGGAAGGCTTCAGCCGGGGAAGAAACTGACCGGGAACCGTTGCGCCGCACGGCGTCCCTGCCAGGTCAAGCCAGATATGAGGACGGCTCGTGGGCAGCGGTCAGCGACAAGGGCAAGAGTGGCCAGAAGATCAACCCGTAGACGCGGCCCCAAAACGACAACGACCCCGCGATAGAGGACGGGGCCGTGCTTCAGAGATTGATGCACTGGCGCGCGCATCGAAGACTTATGGACTGCGCCAAAATGCGGCACCTGACAGCCAAAACGCAGGGTACCGACTGCCACGGGGCAAGCAGCCACAAAATCTAGGCAAACGGCGCAAACCGGGCTAGAAATGCCAGATGGAATCCGTATTTGAGGCTGCAAGGGCAATCGTGGATGGTCTTCGGAAAACTGTTCGGACGTGGAGGGAATGAGAAGAAGCCACGTCGGCAGAGCGAGGATGATCATTACCGTGCTTGGCGGCAGAGCCTCGACCCCGAGTGGAACGAGGTTCTCAACATTGTCTTCAGATCGGAAGACGTTGACCGGGTCTTCAAATCGAGCCTTCAGGTAGCTCTCAGCAACAGCGATCTCGATGAGGCCCGCCGCCTGCTCCGCTTGCACATCATGCCGTGCCTGCCGGCGCACATCCGAGACCAGATCAAGCATGCCGGGCAGCATCAATCCTGGGCAAACATCAATGACCTTCAGGCTGCCGGGGCGTCCTTTGCACCCGACAAGGTACCGCCCGATGCCTTGAATCTCGGCTGGGTCGAAACCGGTGACGACGGCATGGTGCAGGTGCGCTTTCAGGGGGAAGGCCACCTGCTGACCGTCGCCCCCACGGGGGCGGGTAAGGGCCGACGGTTCATCCTGCGCAATCTGCTGAAGTATGAAGGCCCCGTGGTGGTGTTCGACCCCAAGGGCGAAAACTATAAAGAGACAGCGTGGCGGCGCAGCCTGTATGGCCAGGTGTTCAAGTGGGCTCCGGGGGAAACCGGTTCCGACTGCTACAATCCCATGGACTTCGTCGAAACGCTGGACGATGCACGGGTGCTCGCCGACCTGCTCATTGTGCGGATGAGCGCCGGGGAGTTCTGGGACGAGTCCGCAACCGATCTGCTCACCGGCCTGATCAGCTATGTGAAGCAGACCAAACCGCCCGAGCGCCAGAATTTGCGCCAGGTCATCAGTGAGTTGTCAGGTTCGGAAGACGACTTCAAGGCCATGCTCGTAACCCTGCGGGCGACGAAGCGGCGGGACAATGTTGAGCTTGCCAATGTGCTTGAACAGCAATTTGACAAGATGCGCACGTCAATATCACAAACTTTGCGGACGCACCTATCGGCATGGAAGCAGGAAAATGTGGTCAGGACCACGTCCACCACAACGCCGGGCTTCTCGATGGCGGATATTGTCGGAAACGACTACAACGGCGCCCAGTTCGCCGCCATGGAAGAACGAGCACCGGGCTGGCAGCACATTGGCGAAAGCGGCCTCGCCAGAGGCGCGGCGGCGTCGGTATTCATTTCCGTGCAAAGCCACGAAATCCCGACTATGCGTTCCGTGCTCAGGGTCATTCTCGGGCAGATGCTGAACGAGTCGATCAAGGCACGGGCCGCGATCGACAAGGCGATGGCGGATGAAGAGGACCTGCCCAAGCGCTTCCCGCACTGGCCGGTCATGTATCTCTTCGATGAGCTGCCGCAGTTGGGTTACATGCCCCTGATCGAAAACGCCGTGGCGATTGCGCGGGGCTACAATATCCGCCTTTGGCTGTTTACCCAGGATCTGGCGCAGCTGAGTGAGGTCTATCCCAAGTGGCGCAGCATCGTCGCCAACTGCCGCAGCCAGATATACTTCAAGCCCAACGACAAGACGACCGCCGAGGAAATCGCAGACCGACTTGGCCGCCGCAAGGATATCTGGGGCGGCGAGGATTGGGTGGCCTCACCACAACGTCTGATGAGCCGGGAGTTCTGGGAGGATGCCGTCATTTTTCAGGACGGGCTGGCCATACGGGCGCATCTTCACAAACTCTTCGGTGCCGACCAGAGACTTGAAGAGTGGATGGAAGAGCAGAAGGCCGCCTTTGGCGATACGGTTCATCGGGCACCCCCGGCACCCGAACCGCCTGACCTGACCTTCATCGACGAAATAGAGCCTGAGGCGGAAACCGCGCCCGCAATCGCACAACCCTCAATAAAGAAAAGCCCCCTAAAGGGGGGTGCCGACGGTCAGGAAGATACGGAATACAAAGGCGAATACGCCGCCCTTCGGGACAAGGCGAAAGCCAGAAAAGAGAACGAAAAGAACAAGGCTTCTCCAGAGCCCTCAAAAGGGCCGCCTGAGACGCCCGTAGAATCATCCGACGATCCAAAGGGCAGACCTATGCCCCCGACGTTCGACGAATGACCTGAGACGCCGCCTATTGCGTCTCACCCCCTTCATAGCCCCTTGCCAAGGGTGCAACGCAAGCAGGAGTAAGTTGAATGGAAATTCTGAACTGGATATTCAAAGAGAACCTTGGCCTCTCGATCATGATTGTTGTTGGGGCGGTCATCGCCATCAATCTGATCTTCTGGAAAACGAACAAAAAGGCGTTCGACGCCGAGAAAAACAAGCGACGCGACAGGTAGGTTTAGAAGGTCATCAAATAACACCGGTACCGTTTATGCGTGTCGAAACCCGCCTGGGCAGACTTATCCACAGGCGGGCACAGTGGGGCCGTGTTTTTATATGTTTTATATAAGTTTTAATAAGTTTTAGGCGGCGAAACGCACGCGAAAGGCAACGTGAGCGCGGCTTTCCAAAAGTCCCCGGTTCTTAAAGTACGGGTTTGGGTTCCTAATGTACGGCGCAGGGTTCTTAAAGTACGGGTTTGGGTTCCTAATGTACGGGCTATCCACAGGGCGATGTCGGTCGAGATACGCCAACCTACGTGACAAAGAAAAGCCCACCTTATGGGCGGGCGGTTCTTAATGTACGGCACTATTGAATGCAGCGGCCTCTCCAAGCGGTGGCGCCTGTTCAGGGATCGCCGCGCGGTGCGTCATGGTCAGGATGGGTTGTCCATCAACGCCTTTTTCTTCCTTCAGATCATATTCAGGAAGATCGTTGGCTTTTATCAGCTGACGGATTGCCCAAGTGGTTTTCTTGGTAGTTCCGCTGCTACCACTGCGCTCATGAATGATCGCAAAGCTGTACCGTGCCGCCCCGCTACCTGCGGCCTTGCGTGCCAGCCTGTAAACGAAACGGGCAAGTCCACCATCTATCAGAAAGTAGTCAGGGTGTACGGTCAGGATTTCAGGACGCTGATGGTTGACGACACCCTTGTAAATCCAGTCCGGGATTGTGACCGAAACGGCGGCAATGTTCGGCTGGCCTTTCTGGTTGGGGCGCTTTTCGGTATAGCTCAACACACTCCACTCATCGACCAACCGGAAGCCACCTGCGGCCGCCCTTAGTTTGCTCTTTACGCTGTGGTTGTTGATGGTGATGACCGTTGATGACAGGCGTTTAAGCATCCCCTCAACAGCGGCATACTGCTTCCCGCCGTCACCAAGCCTACAGAACTTCAGCACATCGGCCGCATGGGGAGCGAATGTGCGGGAAGGCATCGGCCCACGCCCTGCCTTATGGAGCCGCATCCCCTCCGCGAGATAGGAAACACAGAACAATACAAAATCGTAGTCATAAACGGACGCCATGCCGTGTGCACCTGCCGCCACTTCGACGGTCGCATGCGGCAGCTTGTGGGTAATGATATCAGCCTTGCGCTTGTGCTTCTTACTCAATCGGAACAAGGCTAGGTCCATCAGCGAAAGACTATCCTTGATTGCAATATCCCACAGTCGGGGAACAAAGAAGTCGGGTTGGTTATCGTTGGCCGGTGCCGGGCGCAGTAAGCTCCCGCCGCTTTCTTCCTCGATAAGTGGCTGAGAGGCAATGACGTCACCTAGATTCCGTATTGCCGTCTTCAATTTGTTGTTCGAAGCCCCAGATTGCCTCGGGGACTGAGGATCATGGGAACCGTCAATCAGCGTTTCCGTTATTTCGTTCTTAAATGATTTTTTCATTTATTGTTTGCTTGCTTCAACGTTTTATTTGAAAATATGAAGATAATAATAACAATAAAATTGGTTTTCATCATGACTTTTATTATAGGCGTTGTCTCCCAAAAGGGAGGCGTCGGGAAGAGCACGCTATCCAGGCTCATTGCGCGCGAATATGCCGCCGCCAATTGGAACGTGAAAATTGCGGATCTGGATATTTCACAGGGAACCAGCTTCAATTGGCAGAGCCGACGGCTTGCCAGAGGCATATTACCCGAGATTGCGGTAGAAAGATTTGGGACGGTCGATCAGGCGTTGAAGGTCGCGGGGCACTATAATCTGCTGATTATCGACGCGCCGCCACACAGCACTTCCGGGACACTCCGTGTCGCCAAAGCGTCGAACCTGCTGATTTTGCCCACTGGCCTTGCGTTGGACGATCTGGAACCGACCGTCCTGTTGGCCCATGAACTCGTAAAGAGCGGCGTTCCCAAAGATCGCCTCGTGTTCGTGTTCACCCGCGTAGGGGATAGCGAGGCTGAGCTGCTTGAAGCCCGCAACTACCTCGCTAAAGCTGGGTACGCAGCATTGCAGCACGGCCTGCCTGAGAAGGTGGCCTATCGACGGGCAAATGACGAGGGGAAGGCATTGACGGAGACTCGCTTTGCATCTCTGAACGGTCAAGCTGACCGCCTGGCGCAAGAAATCGTCGATGCTCTCCAGCAAGTCTCTGAACCGGAGGCTGCGTGATATGGCGAAGATCCCCGCACCAAAATTGGTAACCAAGGGCA